>CANQMC010000026.1 GCA_947624855.1 uncultured Bacilli bacterium
TTATAGACACTCCTTTCTTGTATTTTATTTTATCACATTTTCCATATTTTTGTGTCTATAAATCTATTCTAACACCACTTTTCCATTTTTATATTCTATTGGTATATTTTTATCTTCTACATCTTCTGTTCCATTATCTGTATTTAATGTATAGCCACTTGTTGGTACTTCTGTTGTTGGTTCATAACAATTATTATCTTTATCTGTACATCCTTTTTCTTTTTGTATATTTACTGCCATTAAATTTAAATCTGCTTTTCTTATTCTTACTTCTCCTTCTGCAAATGGTATTATTTCTTCATATGTATAATTAGCTTTACTTCCCTTTAATATAACTACACTTCCTATGGCTACTATTACTATTAAAGCTATAAATATTTTTTTAAAATTAAATCTTTTATGCAAAGTTTCAAACTTAATTCCTGTATCTTTCATAATATCTCTCCATTCTATATGATATTTATCTAATATCAATTATGTTAGACTTTTATCATTTATAGTTAAATTATAAATTATGCAAGTTAAGTTGTCAATACAAAATGTAGTATTTTATCATGTTTTAATAATAATTTATATTTATATGAGAAAATAGATTTAGGTGATAAATATGCATTATGGTACTAAATTAAGACATACTAGAGAAAGAATTGGTATTAAACAAAAAGATTTAGCTAAAGAATTAAATATTATAGATAGTTTATATAGTAAATATGAAAGTGAATATCAAATAATACCTTTAAAGCATTTAGTAACTGTAACAAATATTTTAAAAGTTTCAATAGATTATTTATTTGGTTTTACAGATAAAGTTTGTTATAAAAATTATAAAAAAGAAATAGATAGAGTAACTGTAGGAAAACGTATAAGAGCATGGCGAAAAGAAAATAAAATTACTCAAGTACAATTAGCAACTGTTTTAAAAACAGTTCATCCAGTTATTGTTAATTATGAAAATGGTAAGAATTTAATAACTACTTCTTTTTTATATGAACTTTGTAAACATTATAAAATTAGCGCGGATTATATTTTAGGTAGAATTGATAAAAAAGTTATTTTTAAAGATTAAAAAAATTAAAATTTAATCTAAATTAAAAACTAGATAAATAAATACTAGCTTTTTTAAATGTATAAATCATTAAAAATGATATAATATTTAATTTTTAAGTCAACAAATACAATAAATATTATTATAATTGTTAACGTAAAAGTATAGAATAGTTTAAAATTCAATATAATCTTGCCTCTATATAAATTTGAAACATTAATAATATATATATTAGAAAAATATTAACGTCGAATGGATTTGCTATAGAGGCAAGTTATTTTTTTTATTTAAAATTTATTAAGAAGACCCTACTACTTCATATGGTGATGTAGTGGTCCCATTTCCAGATAAAGTTACATCTTCTTTTAAATTTATTACGGGCCGTACACCACGAGAATAGTCTACGCGGTACTTTGCAAGAAGTCCCTGAAAAGGACTAACGAAGAATACGCTAGCAATGGCATTGACAGATCCACACGGAGACATAGTCCAATAATCTGAGCCTTCTAAATAATATTGGTTATTTTGTCTTTCATAGCGTCCACCCGCATAAACTACTTCATCGGCTGTTATTAATCCTATTGGATATGTTAAAGCCTTATTTCCTTTACTTGATTTACTTGTTGTGTATAAATCCAAAGAATCACTACATTTAAATGTTGGTGTTTTATTTGTATATAATCTATTATATGCTGCATAATCGGGCCAACTTGATCCTACTCCTGGTTCTTCTGTTGATGTTCTATCTCCACAGAATCCTGCACTATCACTTAAATATGTTGCTTTATCTATTAAATTTGCTTTATACCATTCATCTAACCTTCTTTTTATTGTACTATCTTCTTCTAATCCATGAAGATTATCTTTTGTATACATAAATCCTACATAAGAAATATTATCATAAAAATTATTAAAATTACTAGTACTACTTAATTGAGTTCCGGTTCCTGTGGTTTGGGGACTTCCTACTCCTGAATATATCATTCTTATACTTCCATCACCATTTATTCGTATTATTCGCCAGTATATATCATCATTTCCTACTTTTCCAAACTTTACCCAATTATCATCTACTGTTCCTCTAAAATACCATGTTGTTCCATCATCGTCTTGTGCACTATATAATCCATTTGTTGCTTCATAACATTCACTTGCACATGATGTTAAACCAAAGTCTGGAGTGCCTGTTCCTTTTGTTGCTTTAGCTAATATTTGATCTCTTGCTGATTCTTGTATATCTAAATATATATAACATCTTGTTCCTTTTTTAACTTTATTTACAGTTACTTTTCCATCTTTATATTCTATTACTATATCTGTATCTCTTACATCCGTTGTTCCATTATCCTTTGTACAATATGAATTGGTTGTATTTAATTTATAACCACTTGTTGGTAAAGTTGTTGTTTTTTCATAACAAGTAGTAGTTGTTGCTGTACATCCTTTTGTTTTTTGTTTATGTATTTCCATTATTTTTAACTCTGTTTTCCTTATTCTTACTGTTCCTTCGGCAAATGGTATTATTTCTTGATATGTATAGTTTGCTTTAGAACCTTTTAGTATTATTACACTTCCTATTAATGCAAATATTACTAGTGCATAAAATGCTACTTTAAAATTAAATCCTTTATGTAAAGTTTCAAACTTAATTTTTTCTTTTTTCATAATCTTATCCTCTCTTTATACAATTACTAATATCAACTATGTTAGATTTTTATCATTTATAATTAAATTATAAATTATACAAGTTAAGTTGTCAATATAATTTGTAGCTATTTTACGATAAATTAAAAAGTTTTTATAAATCCATGAGACAATATACTTGGTGATATTTTATGATATATAAAAATAAATTAAAAGCCTTAAGAGAAAGATTAGGTTTACCTCAACGAGTTCTTGCTAATATAATTAATATTGATTATAAAACATATAGTCATTACGAAAATGAAGATGTTATGATTCCCCTTAAACATTTAAATTCAATTTGTAATTACTTTGATGTTTCAATTGATTATATATTTGATTTTACTAATGTATCACAATATGAAAATGGAAATAAAGAAATTGATAAAAATAAATCTGGACAAAGAATAAAAGAATTTAGAAAAGAAAATAAATTAACTCAAATGGAATTAGCAAAAACATTAAATACTGTACATCCAGTTATTGCTAATTATGAAAATGGAAAACATTTAATTGCTCTACCGTTTTTATATGAATTATGCAAAAAATACAAAATATCTGCGGATTATCTTTTAGGTAGAATTGATAAAAAAATTATGTTTAAAGATTAAAAAATTGAACTATTAAAGTTCAAATTTATATTTTTATTTTAATGCAGCATAAGCATGACCTGGTTGTAATGTTTTACCTTTTAAAGCTGCAAGTTCAGATACACTTACTACTTGATAACCCATTGAATGAAGTTTAGGTAAAACAACTTTTAGGGCTTCATAACTTGTTCCATATAATTCATGCATTAATATAATAGAACCATCACTTACATTTTTGGTTATATAATTAATTATATGACTAGCATCACGATATTTCCAATCTAAAGTATCTAAGTTCCATAAAATTAAAGGCATATTAATATTATTTAAATTAGTTTTATTATATGAACCATATGGAGGTCTTAATAATTTAATTGTATCATTAGTTATTTTAGTATATAAAGTATTTACTTTATCAAGACTTGTTTTTACTTTGTCTTGTTTTTTGGAGGCAATATTCATATGTTCCCAAGAATGAGAGCCAATTTCATTACCTGATTTATATGTATTTAATACACAATTTTGACAAGCATTCATCATGGTACCTACCATAAAAAAGGTAGCATGAGCTTTATTTTTAGCTAATTCATTTAATATTAAAGAATTATAAGGTTTACTAGGACCATCATCAAAGGTTAAAGCAACTGTTTTAACACCTTTTTGATAATTATATCCATTTTCATTTTCATAAGTTTCATCAAGTATAGGTTCAAATTTTAAATAATCTTTTATTTCATTATAATTGATAGTTAAATTTAATTCATTTGGATAATCATAATCTAATTGATAATTATAATAATAAATAGTTACTTCATTAGGTTTTATATTATAAACTTTTTGAACTTTTTTATTATTTAATCCATTTACAATATACTCAGGATATTTTAATTTTAATAATTCGTTTTCTTTGGATAAATAGTCCTTTTCATTTGTAATTAAATCTTTAAAAGATAATTCTTTACCAGTTATAGTATCAATTATATAACTTTTATATTTATTATTGTCTAAATAAACAATATTATATAAATTTTTAATGGTATTATTTTCAGCGATTAATTTAAGATTTTGGTTTTCTATTTTAATATTTTTAATTATTTGATCAACACTTATACTTGTAGCATACATAGGTTTTAAATTAGAGTTAATTAAAAATATAATACAAACTACAAATAAAACTAGAAAACTTAAAATTATAATAATTTTTTCAAATATTTTATATTTATACTGCATATACATCACTACCTATACTTATTATAACTAATTTTAGATATTTTTAACATCCTTTTTTGCAAAATAAATAAAAGTTAGACATAAAATGATTAAGGTTGTTATAAAATACACAATTAAAGACCATGTTAATGTTAAATTAAAGGGATTAGGTACATAATTTACTAAATAACTAAAATCCCAATTTAAAGAAATATAATATTTAAAAATTGATAAATGATAAATAGTAGCAAGATTAGATATAACATTACTTATTAAATAAAATAAGAAAGTTATAGTAATCGCAGCGGATGTAGACATGGTTATAGTACTTAAGAAAAAGGTTACTATTCCTATGAAAATATAAATTGGTAAAACACTTATAATATTTAAAAATAAACCGCTAAAAATAGAACGAACTACTAAACTATTAGTAACATTATTATATATTAAATCAGGAACATTTAAGGAATTAAAACCTAATACAATTCCTCCGATTAATATTTCAATTAAAACCATGGCTAATATTATAATAGGTATTAATATTAATATACTTAAAAGTTTAGATAATAAAATGGTACTTCTTTTATAAGGTTTAGTTAATAAATATTTAATTGTTCCTTTGTTAAATTCTTCACTAACACTAGTTCCAGCAAGCATAATAACATATATTAAAATAAATAAACCAAATTCTGAAGTAAAATTACTTAAAACAGAATTTAAATTACTATGACTTAAAGTATTAACTTCATGAGTTAAAGCATATTCATTAATTAAAATTATAGATTTAATATTATCAAATTCCTCTTCTTCATCAGAAGTACGATTAGAAATATTTTTTAAATTAAAATATTCAAGTAAATTAGTTTCTAAATTATTAATAGCTTTATTTAAATAATTATGATCATTATAATCAATATTTTTAGTTTTACGATATTCATTTAATTTAATTAAAGCATTTAAATATTCTTTATCATTGGAATCATTAGAATTATTTAGAGAATCAATTAAATTATCATGATTTATATTCGTAAAATAATCCCAATCTTGATTAGTTATTTTAGTTTTAATATTATTTAATTCTTGTTGATAATTATCATATTTAGCTAAATCTTTAGATATATATTTTGCTTCATAAGAATTATATATTATATCAGAACAATATTTAATTATTAATTCTTTATAATCTTTAAAATCAGATTTTAAATTTTCAATTTCTATAGTTGTTAAATTATTTACATATGTATTTAAATCTTCTGGTAGATTTAAATTAAGAGTTTTATTTTCTTCTTTTAATTCATCTATATCAACATAAGTATATGTTTCTTCCATGATTTCACTTTTGTATAAAAAATTAGTTAAAAAGGCAAAGCCAATAAATATTAAAGTAACTATTAAAAAGCTTTTTTTATGAAATATTTTTTTAAATTCAGCTTTAATTAATTTAATCAATTTTATTACCTCCTGCTTTATTTATATATATTTCTTCTAAACTAATTGTTTCTTTAGTAACTTCATAAATTAAAATATCTTTTAAAACTAATTTTTTTATAAATTCGGCGATACTATCTTCATCTTTAATAACTATAAAGTAATTATCATCAATTATTTGATCTTCTTTGGTTAAATATTTAGTTATTTTTTTAGTATTTGAAACTTTTATTTTATATTTATTTTCTTTTAATGTTTTAATATTATTAATACTATTTTCTTCAATTATTTTACCATTTTGAATAATACATACTTTGTTACAAAAACTTTCTAATTCACTTAAATTATGACTAGATATTAAGATACCTATTCCCTCTTTAGCTAATTTTTTTAATAAATCACGTAATTCTTTTATTCCTTCTGGATCTAAACCATTAGTTGGTTCATCTAATATTAATAATTTAGGAGAATTTAAAAGCGCTATAGCTATACCTAATCTTTGTTTCATTCCAAGAGAATATTTACTTACTTTATCATGGATTCTTTTATCAAGACCTACTAAATTAACTATATTATCTATATTTTCTTTGGGAATATTTTTATATAAACTAGCTTGTAATTTAAGGTTTTCATAACCACTTAAATACATATAAACATCAGGTGATTCAACAATACATCCCACATATTCAATGGCTTTTATAAAATCTTTTTTAATATCATAACCATTTATAGAAATATAACCATCATTTATTTTTTGTAAACCTAAAATACATTTTATAGTGGTTGTTTTACCGGCTCCATTAGGCCCAATAAAAGCTAATATTTCCCCTTCATTAATTTCAAAACCAACTTTATTTAAAATAGTTTTTGAACCAATCTTTTTAGTTAAATTTTCAACTTTTAATATATTCATTTTGTTTTTCCTTTCTTGTGAAAGTGGTAATATTAATATAACATAAAAAATTGTTTATGACAAGTAAAAGAAAATTTAGCAATTTAAAAAACTTATAGTGTTAATTCTAATTTTTGAATACCTATTAGATTTTTTCGAAATAATATATGATAAATATTTTCTAAATCTTTAATATTACCTTCAATAAAAGTTAAGGTTGGAAAATAAAATATTTGTTTTATTAATCCATCTTCAATTATAGCAATAGCCATATCATTACTTTCAATTAAAGGATTTGTAAATATTCCTAAAGATTTAACATTACCAAAATCTAATTCAATTAATATTTCTTCTTGGTTATTTTGCGGTTTTAAATATAAATTTATGGGAGAATTTACTTCCAAAGTTTTAAATAATTTAGTATTTTCTAAAGTAATATAAGCATCAATTGCTTTTTTTAAAATATAATATATAGCTTCATTTTCATTAGGCATTATACTTTCAAGAGTATATTTTTTTAATTTTTCTTTGGTTATATAAATATAAGAATCACTTTTATTTTCATTAATTTTTTCGTAAGTAAAATCTAAATCATTTAAACACCCATCAAGATTACTTTGTAAATCAAGAAAATAATCAATTATAGAATCATAATATTTATGATTTTTAATAAAACGATAAATATAATTTTCTAAATCATGATATTTTTTTATATTTAATTTATAAGTATTTGTTTTAGTCATATAATAATATAAAATGCCTTTATAACTAATATATGAATACATAAACCAATCCCTCCTTTGCTAATTATAACTAAAGATATTTAATATTGCAAGTATTTATATGAAAAAATGACTATTTAGTATAGCCACATTCTTCACATATAATATTTTTATTTTTAGTTACTAATAGGTTTTTACAATTAGGACATATTTCCCCAGTTGGTTCATACCAAGTTGCATAATTACATTTTGGGAAATTACTACATCCATAGAAGATTTTACCTTTTTTTGTATGTCTTTCAATTATATCATGATCACATTTAGGACATTTAGCAACGGATTTAATTTCTTTTTCTTCTTTTTTAATATATTTACAATTAGGATAATTAGAACATGCGATAAAGTCGCCATAACGGCCTGTTCTTACTACTAATTCATTGCCACATAAAGGACATATTTCGCCTGTTTTTTCAGGTTCCTTTTTCTCCATTTCTTTAAAGGCTTTTTCGACTAGTGGAGCAAATTCATCATAAAAATTATGAAGAACAGTAATATTATTTATTTTATTATCGGCGATTTCATCTAATTCTGTTTCCATATTAGCTGTATATTCAACATTAACTATATCACTAAAAAATTCTTGAAGTTTATCAGTTGTTTCAATACCAATTTCAGTTGGAAAGAATTTTTTATCTTCAATTGTAACATAGCCTCGATCTTTAATAGTTTTCATAATTGTAGCATATGTACTTGGTCTTCCTATTCCTAAAGTTTCCATTTCTTTTATTAAACTTGATTCAGTATATCTTGGAGCAGGTTTAGTAAAATGTTGAAATTTTTCAATTTTATCGGCTGTTATTTGACCATTATATTTTGAAAAATCAGGAAGAATAGTATCTTCACTATCTTCATATTCTTTATATACTTTTAAATAACCATCAAATTTTAAAACACTTCCAGTTGCTTTAAATAAGTAGCCATTATTTTCTAAATTAACTGTAGTTGTTAAAGTTTTAGCACTACTCATTAAATAAGCTAAACTTCGAATATAAATTAAACGATATAATTTATATTCATCATTACTTAAATATTCTTTAACTGATTCAGGTGTGCGCATAATACTAGTTGGTCTTATAGCTTCATGAGCATCTTGAGCATTTTTAGGTTCTTTTGTTGCTTTAACACTGCCAACATAATTAGCACCATAAGTTTCTTTAATATAATTTTTAGTATCAGTTACAAAAACATCACTTAAACGAGTTGAATCAGTACGCATATAAGTAATTAAACCAACTGTTTCACTGCCAATATTCATACCTTCATATAATTTTTGCGCTATTTGCATGGTTTTACTTGAAGAAAAATTTAAACGATTAGCAGCCATTTGTTGTAAAGTAGAAGTTCGAAAAGGGTCTTTAGGCTTTTTTAGTTTATCTTTTTCTTCAATACTGGCAATATTAAAAGTTTTAGAAAGTTTACTTAATACTTCATCCGCTTCAGTTTCATTTTTAATTTCAATTTTTTTATTTAAATATTTTTCTAATGTAGCTTTAAAATCTTTAAAATCTGCTTCAATTGTCCAATATTCTTCAGGAATAAAAGCCTCTATTTCGCGTTCTCGATCGACAATTAATTTTAAGGCAACACTTTGAACTCGGCCAGCACTTTTTCCTCCTGTTTTTCGTTGCATTAATTTACTTAAGCGAAAACCAATAATACGGTCTAACATTCTTCTTGTTTCTTGACTTTTAACTAAATCCATATCAATTTTACGGGGATTTTTTATAGAATCTAAGACAACATTTTTAGTTATTTCATTGAAAACTACTCGTTCATAATCTTTATCTTTAAGTTTTAATTCGTCATATAAATGCCAAGATATAGCTTCCCCTTCGCGGTCTGGGTCGGTTGCTAATATTACTTTATCACTTTCTTTAGCTAATTTTTTTAAGGCTGCAATATCTTTTTTCTTACCCGTTATAGGAATATAATTAGGAGTAAAATCGTTTTCGATATCTATTCCTAAACCATATTTACCAGTAGTGGCTAAATCTCTTATATGACCCTTACTGGAAACAACTTTATAATTATTTCCTAAATATTTTTCAATTGTTTTACTTTTGGCTGGAGATTCCACGATTACTAAATTTTGCATAAGATCTTCCTTTCTTTTAGTTAGCAGAGCTATCTTGATTATTATTAGTGTCTATTTCAGAATTTGAATCTTCTTCAGTAATTGGTTCTACTTTGTAACTTGCTAATTTCTTTTCTAAATAACTAAAATAATTATTTTTAATAGCTAAACTACTCATTTTTAATTTTAAATTTACTTCTTCATTAATAGCCATTATTTCTTCATCACTATAAGTTTTATCAGTATAATATTTAATTTTATTTTTACTAGCATCAAAATAAGCAATTTCATTTTTCCATGATGCATCATCAAAAATAACTAATGATTTATAACTTTTATCTAAAACATCACTTCCAATATAAATACGAGAATCATAATCTAAACCAAAGAGATTTGCCATAGTTGGAGTTGTATTAATATGACCTGTATATTGTTCAAAGGTTTTAGCTTCTAAACTAGGATTATAAATTATAAAAGGAACATTTTCAGCATTTTGATCAATTGAAGTATCATAATCTAAAACTTTATTTAAATGAGTTTGAGGGATACCATATGGATAATGATCAGCATAAAGCACTATAACAGTATCATCAAGTAAACCTCTTTCTTCTAGACCATCTACTAATAGACCAATCGCATTATCTACTACTTTTATTTTTGACATATATTTTCGGACATCTGTCGGATATTCACTTGGAAAATCATCTTTATATAATAAATTATATTGATAATTATCAGTATATGGTTGATGAGAAGTAACAGTAGTTAAAAGATTCATAAATGGTTTTTCTGTTCTTGTTTCATCTAAAATATTTAAATAAGATTTAATAAAATCTTCATCACTTGGCCAATCACCATATGTCCAATTATATTTAATGCCTAATTTTTCAACACCATAATATTTTTGACTTCCAAGATTAGTATGAATTGTTTTTCTTGGATAATATCTTTGAGTATAATCATGGAAACTAGCTGTATCATAACCAGCTTCATTAAATAAATTAAAGATACTTTCAAAATAACTATTATTACGATAAGCTTTAGCAGTACAATTATTAGTAATGGTATATAAACCAGTTAAATTACTAAATTCATTATTTATGGTACTACAAGTATTTCTTGGAGAATAATAATTTTTAAAACTATAGCCTTCTTTATATAATTTAGTTATATTAGGATAATATTCTTCATTTATCATTATATTACTTCCAGATTCAATCATAACTAAAATTAAATTTTTATTTTTAAATATACCTGTATATTCATTAGTATAAGTAGCTTCTTTACTAATAAAATATTTATTTAATGTATTACGATTTGTACTTTTTTCATTTTCAATTATTTCTTTCCAATTATCATTATCAATAGTGGTATGTGGTAAAATGATATTTTCTTCTTCAGGTTTAGAATTATTAAAATTAAGTATAGTGTTAGGATTATATTCTATTTCTTTTTCAAATTCAGGACCTGGAATTAAGCATTCTTTAATATCTAATAATCCAAATTCAATAAAACCAAAATCATTAATAACTAAAGCAGGATTTACTGGTTTTAAAAATAAATGATAAGAACTGGTGGAACTGGTCTTGTCTTGCATAAAATCTAATTTTAAAGTAGCAAAATAAATTAAAGCTAAAAATACAAATAATAAACATTGAAAACATTTAGTTATAAAAAATTGCATGTTTTTTTGTCTTTTAGGCATATCTAAAGTTAATTTTTTATCAAAGAAAATATAATATATTAAAATAATAATAAAAGGAATTAACATTAAATAATAATACCAATGAAAACTTCTTAAATATTCAAAGAAATAAGATGTTACGGCACCTGCTTGAGAACTTGATTGAAGAGAAACATATACTCCTAAATAATTATTAAAACCAAGTTCTGCTAGACCATAAATAGAAACGATTAAAATAATTATTAAATTAAATATTTTACTTATTAATTTAGGTAAAAAATGAGATATAAAACTAAATATAAAAGCTAAAATATTTATGCCAATAAATATTCTAAGCATGTTATAAGATATTAAAGATAAGTTTTCAATACTACGAAAAATTATTTCTAAAATTAAGAAAGTAAATACAAATATAATATAATTTTTAATAAATGGACTTTGCCATATTTTTTTAATTTTTTTCATATACTGCCTCCTGTAAAAGTTGTTTAACCGGTTTATATGTTTTCCGGTACTCATCAAATATACCATATTTTTTGATTTTTTCCAAGTGTTCTTTGGTAGGATATCCTTTATGTTTTTTAAAATTATACTCTGGATGCCTTAAATCCATCTCATACATTATATGATCTCGAGTAACTTTCGCTACTACACTCGCCGCGGCAATAGATAAGGATAAAGCATCGCCATGTATTATTGGTTTTGAAGGAATATCAAGATCATTTAAACTCATGGCATCACTTAAAATGTATTCTGGTTTTAAATCTAAATTATTTAAAGCTATGTACATGGCTTTTCTTGATGCTTCTAAAATATTTATTTCATCTATTTCTTTGGCAGATACTATCCCTACTCCAATACTCAAAGCTTCTTTTTGTAATATTTTATAATATTCTTCTCGCTTTTTTTCACTTAATTGTTTTGAATCATTTAAACCTTCTAATTTATAATTAACTGGTAATATTACGGCCGCGGCTACAACTGGTCCTACTAAAGGTCCTCTTCCCGCTTCATCAACACCAGCGATAAGTTTTATATTATTTTTATATAATTCTTTTTCATATTTAAGCAAATTAGATTTCATTATCAAACACTATTCCTTTTATATATTCATCTTTAAGATCATTAATTATTCGATTGCTAACTCTTTCATAATCAACTTCATTATTTTTTATAGCTCCCATTTTTCGTCCCAATTCGACATAAATTTCTTCAAAATCAAGATTAGGAGTTGGTTTAATATTATATCTTTCTTGTAATTTTTCAGGATAATATTTATTTAATTTATTTAAAATATGAATAGCAATTTCATTAACATCTAAAATTTCAATTTTTATAGAAAATAAGGATGCTAAATTAAGAGCAGTTTCTTCTTCATCAAATTTTGGCCATAAAATACCAGGAGTATCTAAAAGTAATATATTATGTTTGGTTTTAAGCCAAGTAAGGCCTTTAGTAACACCAGGTTTATTGCCCGTTATAGCAACCTTTTTGCCTACTAGTTTATTAATTAATGTCGATTTTCCAACATTAGGAATGCCTATTACTAATGCTTTAATTTCTTTTTCTTTTAAACCTTTGGCTATTCTTTTATTTTGGGATTCTTGCATTAATTCATGAGTTGTTTTAATTATTAAATTAATATCATTATTATTGTTTAAATCAGCAATTATTACTTTATTACCTTTTTCTTCATAATATTTAACCCATTTATTTAATAATTTTGAATCTGCTAAATCTTTTTTAGTCATAATTAAAATTTTAGGCTTATTGCCAATTATTTCTTTAATATTTTTAATCTTAGAAGATTTTGGTATTCGAGCATCAATTAATTCATAAACTATATCTATATTTTGATATTCTTTAAGGATTAATCTTTTAGCTTTTTCCATATGACCAGGATACCAATTTATATTTGTTTTATTTTCATTCATTTTTATCACCACAACTTTTACTTTCTTCTACTAATAAATCAAAATCTGATTTATATAATTTATCTTGTTTAACTCTATATTTTTCAAATTCTGTTAATGCTTTATCACAAGCAATTTCATGCGATATTTTTCCAGCATCTTTTAAAATATCTCTATCATCTGCAAGTAGAAATTTATC
>CANQMC010000027.1 GCA_947624855.1 uncultured Bacilli bacterium
CATATGATATTCCTGTACTTATCAATAATACTACTACTAAGTAGATTATTACTTTTTTACTTTTTAATATTTCCATTCTTATTTCTCCTTTATTGTGGAGTTTCTCCACATATTATATTAAAATTATACTCCGAGTTTCTCCACAAGTCAAGCAATTTATTCGGAAAAATGCGACAATAGAGTTAGGTGAAAAATTATGATAGGAAAAATTCTTAAAACAATGAGACATGAAAGTAGAATGTCTCAAGAAGAACTAGCTAAAAAAGTTTTTTTAGGCAGAACTACTTTAAGCGATTATGAAAGAGAAAAAACTGACATTAACTTTGAATGTTTAGAGAAGATTGCTAATGAGTGTGGTTATGATATTTTATTTGTAAATAGGCTCGATAAAAATAAAATACTTACTTCTAAAAACATTTCAAGAAATGAAATATAATCGCTAAATTATATACAAGTTATTTCTTGTATATAAATATATTATACAATAAACCCCTTGTATTGTCAATACAATATATATTTTGTGTGAGAAAATATAATTGGTGATATAATATGAATTTAAATAGACTAAAAGAAATAAGAGAAGATAGAGATTTAAAGCAAGAAGATGTTGCTAAAGCTATAGGTATAAGGCAGCAACAATATAGTGAATATGAAAGAGGTGTTGTTTTAATTTCGATTGAAAAATTAAATAAATTAGCTGATTATTATAATACATCTGTTGATTATTTGATATGTAGAACAGATGAAAGAAAGCCTTATCCTAAAAGTATATTAAAATAAAAAAAGCCATTATAGCTTTATTTACTTTCTTTATTTAATCCATATTTACGATTAAATTTTTCAATATTTCCAGTTTTTTTAACTTTACCTTGAGCACCTGTATAGAATGGATGACATTCACTACAAATTTCTACTTGAATGTTTTCTTTAGTTGAATGAGTTTTAAATGTTGCACCACATTCACAAGTTATAGTTGCTTCTTTAGTTTCTGGATGTATTCCTTTTTTCATTTTTTCCCTCCTGCCATATCAAATTTTTTGACATAGTTAATAAGTCGTCTTAAGTATTATACCATACTTTTTAAAGTTTACAAGATATTTTTTTTGATTTCTTCATATATTCTTTTATTACCTAGATAATTTATATAATATTTATTCTTATCAAAGTAATATTTTTCATTTTGTAATATTTTATTTATATCTATATAGATAAAGTTATTAGTTATAGTTATATCTCTAATTATAGCATTTATTTTAGATAGAGAAAGATCATCTTGATAATTTGTTTTATAATGACTTAGTACTATTACTTTATTATCATTTAATACTTTAATAATACTTAATAATTCATTTAAATCATCATAAAATTCATTACGGATTTTGGTTGTTATTTTATTTTTTGATATTTCATCCATGCCAATAGCAATTGTCAAAATATCTGCTTCACTTATAGCTCTTTGTATTTCAATTTTTTTATTTTTAATTATAATACTTTTATTTTCTTTTATTTCATATATTAATTCTTTTATAGTTATATTATTTTCGGAGAATTCATGAATATAATTTTTTAATTTATGAGAGTTTTTTAAATATTCTTTTAGATAATCATTATAACTTAATCCTTCAATATTATAAGGAGTCATACCTAAAGAAACACTGTCACCTAAAGATACAAGATTTATTTCATCATTTTTAGTATAAAAATAAATTATGAATGTTAATATAATGCTTATAATCGTAATGATTATAATTTTTTTCTTCATACTTCACCTCAAAAAAATATAGTACAATATACTATATTTCTTTAAGTTCTATTTTAGCACCGACATTAGTTAGTTTGTTTTCAATGTCTTCATAACCTCTTAATATATGTTCAACATCGGTTATTGTAGTTGTTCCTTCGGCAGTTAAACCTGCAAGCACTAAGGCTGCTCCTCCGCGAAGATCAGTTGCTATGACTTCACAACCTTTTAGTTTAGTTGGACCTTTAATGATAGCATTCATACCATTTACTTTAATATTAGCTCCCATTTTATTTAATGATGGGACATGACCCATTCTACTTTCCCATATTGTTTCTTCAAATAAAGATGTTCCTTTACATTGGGTTAATAAAACACTCATTGGTTGACCTATATCAGTTGGAAAACCAGGATAAGTTAAAGTTTTAATATTTATAGGTTTTAAATTATTTACTTTACTAATTATAATATTATCTTTATTAATAGTTATATCAGAACCCATTTCTTTTAATTTATTTGTTAAAGCTTCTAAATGTTTAGGTATTATATCATTAATACATAATTTATCACCACATAAAGCTCCTAAAATAATATAGGTTCCGGCTTCAATTCGATCAGGTAATACTTTTATCGTTGCGGCTTTTAATTTTTCAACGCCTTTGATTGTTATTTCATCAGTTCCTGCTCCGGAAATCTCTGCTCCCATATTGTTTAAAAAATCGGCAATGTTGATAATTTCAGCTTCTTTGGCGGCATTATGGATAACAGTTGTACCTTCAGCTAAAACACTTGCTAACATTATATTAATGGTAGCACCTACACTTTGAATACGTAAATAAATATCGGTTCCTATTAATTTATCGGCTGATAAAATATATTTATTACCTTCATGAGTTATATTTGCTCCTAAAGCTTTAAAACCATCTAAATGAATATCTATGGGGCGAGAACCAATATTACAACCACCAGGAATATATATTTCTACATATTTTTCTCGGCCTAAAAGGGCTCCCATGAAATAATAGGACGCTCTTAAACGACTTGAATGATAATCATCAATTAGTTTATTTGTTAATTTAGTTGTATCTACTGTAAGTGTATCATCTTTAAATTCAGCAGTACAATTTAATACTTTTAAAATATCAATTAAAGCTTCACAATCAGATATATGAGGAACATTAGTAATCTTTGATATCCCACTTGCTAAGATAGTAGCTGGTATTAAAGCAACAACACTATTTTTAGCCCCTCCAATATTTATAGTTCCTGATAATTTATTATTGCCAGTTATAATCATTTGTTTCATATTAACACACCCTTACTACTTCTGTCTATAAAATAGGCTTTATACTATTTTTTTATGTTTAATATTTTTTTTTGTGCATATTAAATTAATTTGCTAATTATACTATAACTTATTATATCTAGTTTTGTCAACAATTTTGTTTATTACTTGAATATAAAATTGTAAATTGCTCTATATAAAAATAGGTGATTAAATGAAAAAAATTATTATTATATTATTTATTTTTAGTTTAATAATTATTTTTAATAGTAAAGAAAAAGATATTATTATTCCTAATAATGCTATAAGATTTAGAGTAATTGCTAATTCTGATAATATTAAAGATCAAAATGAAAAAATGATTATTAAAGAAAAAGTTGAACAAGAAGTATATAAATTAATTAATGGTGCTAATAATACAAGTGAAGTTAGGAATTTAATACATGATAATATGGATGATATTAAAAAAATTATGGATAGTTATAATGTAAAATATAATATCAATTATGGTTATAATTATTTTCCTAATAAAAATTATAAAGGGGTTATGTATAAAGCAGGCAATTATGAATCTTTAGTTATTACTTTAGGTGAAGGTTTAGGTCAAAACTTTTGGTGTGTTTTATTTCCTCCTTTATGTTTACTTGATAATCAAAAAGAAGATGTAAGTGATGTTGAATATCAATTATATATTAAAAAATTATTAGATAAGTTCTAAGTATATACTTCCTAAAATATTATTATTTAGGAGGTTTTTTATTTGAAAGAATTACTTAGTATAATTATTATTGGTATTGCTCTTAGTATGGATACTTTTTCTTTATCTTTAAGTATTGGTACTTTTAATATTTCAAATAAAAAAGCTTTAAAATTAGCTTTAATTGTTGGTTTAATGCATTTTATTATGCCTTTTTTAGGAATGATAATTGGTAATAAATTAATTCAATTATTTGAGTTAAAAATTGATATTTTATTGGGTATTATTTTAATTTTTATTGCTATTCAAATGATTATTGATATTATTAAAAAAGAAGACGAAAAATTTAATTTATCTTTGTTAGGAATGTTTTTATTTGCTTTAGGTGTTAGTTTAGATAGTTTTTCGGTAGGAATTGGTTTAACTGCTATAACTAGTAATATTTATCTGGGTATGAGTATATTTGCTATTTGTAGTTTTATTTTTACTTTTTTAGGTTTAATTATTGGTAGATTTGCTAATAAAATATTAGGTATTTATGCAAATATATTAGGAGCTTTAATATTATCTGTTTTAGGTATTATTCATTTGATTTAAGGTATAGTGTTTTGATAATAAAAATAAAATAATTTAACATAATAAGAAAATATGTTAAAAAAATTGCAAAATTTTAACATATTACTTGTATATGTTAAAAAAACATTAATAAATATGAAGATAACTAAATATGAAATAACATTTAACCACACTTAAAACATATAAAAAGAACAACAATAATCAAAGTTGTTTTTTTAAAATTTAAGAAACTGTATATGGTGAACTTGTTGTTCCACTTCCTGTAAAATTAACATCAGCCTTCAGATTTATTACTGGGCGCACACCATCAGAGCCGCTCACGCTGCTGCTGCTGAGGCCGCTACTCGAATCCACGTAGAACACGTAAGCATAAGCGCCGCTAAAGTAATACGGAGACATGGTCCAATAAGTTTTACCATTATATAAGTAATAACTTGTATTACTAGTGTTATATACTCCTCCTGCAAACGCTACTTCATCTGCTGTTATTAATCCTATTGGATATTGTAATTTTTGATTTCCTTTTTTTATTTGATCAGCTTTTGTTGTGTACAAATCATTATTTGCGTATGTACACTTGAAACTTGGTGTCTTTTTTGTTTCATTCCTATATCTTGCTCCATAATATGATTGAGTCGTTCCATATCCTCCTTCTTTTGCTGGCGTTCCTGTTTTACTTGTACTACTTGATCTATCTCCACAGAATCCTACACTATCACTTAATTTTGTTGAAAGTGTTTCTAAATTTGATGCATTATTATACCAATCATCCAATGCTTGCTTTATTGTACTATTGGAACTATTAGAATGTGCACTTGCCCAATCTGTTGCTTTTTCAGAACCATACATATACCCTACATATGTATTATCTTTATAATTACTATTGAATGCTGTAGAATCATTTATTTGTGTTCCACTTCCTGTAGTATCTGGTGCGCTATTTCCTGTTCCGGCATATATCATTCTTATACTTCCATCACCGTTTATCCTTATGATTCGCCACCATATAGCTTGACTTTTTGTTTTATCTTGTCCAAACTTTACCCAATTATCTGTTGGTGCTCCTGCAAAGTAATATACTTCTCCAAAATCATCATATTGACTGTTATCTGCAGATTTGTATATTTTTCCTGTTGTTGTATCTGTTACTGTATTAGTAAAATCTGTTCTTGTTAATATTGTTTTATTTGCCATTATTGTTTCACATGCTGGTCCTGCACAATTATATTCTTTTATATCTAAATATATATAACATCTTGTTCCTTTTTTATTTACTCCTATATATACTTTTCCATCTTTATATTCCATTGGTATATCTTTAGCTATTTCATCTTTTGTTCCATTATCTACTGTACAATATGAATTTGTTGTATTTACTTTATATCCATTTGCTGGTACTTCTGTTGATGTTTTATAACAATCAATATTTTTTGTTGTACAATCTTTTTCTTTTTGTATATTTACTGCCATTAAATTTAAATCTGCTTTTCTTATTCTTACTTCTCCTTCGGCAAATGGTATTATTTCTTGATATGTATAATTAGCTTTACTTCCTTTTAATATTATTACACTTCCTATAGCTACTATAACTACTAATCCTATAAATATTTTTTTAAAGTTAAAACCTCTATGTAAAGTCTCAAACTTAATTCCAGTATCTTTCATTTTATATTCTCCAATCTATCTTGTAAAAATCTAATATCAATTATGTTAGATTTTTATCATTTATATTTAAATTATAAATCATAAAAAGGGGTATGTCAATAAAAAATGTCAGCATTTTAGCCAATATTTTTAATAATAGTAATTTTAATGAGAAAATAGTAGTGGTGAAAGCAATGAATTATGGAGATAAGTTAAAAGAAATAAGAACTGCAGAGCTTTGGTCTCAAAGTCAAGTTGCAGAAAGTTTAGGAATTAAAAGATCAACTTATAAAGAATATGAATTACAATATAGTTTAATACCATCAAATCATTTATATGATTTTTGTAATTTATTTAATGTTTCTATAGATTATATTTTAGGGTTTACTAATATAAAAGAATATAAAAAAATTAATAATAAAATTGATAAAGTAAAATCTGGACAAAGATTAAAAGAATTTAGAAAAGAAAATAAACTTACTCAAGCAAAATTAGCTGATAAAATTGATGTTTCAAGAACTATAATTTCTGAATATGAAAAAGGAAAATATGTTATTTCTACTGCTAATTTATATACAATTTGTAAAAAATATAAAATAAGTGCTGATTATCTTTTGGGTAGGATAGATGATAAGATTATTCTTAATGAAGATGTTAAATAAATTTTTGAATATTAAAAGCCTTCAATGAAGACTTTTTTAAAATAAAGGTGCAAATAATCTTAAAATTGCTTGCCATGTAGATTTGATAAAGCCTGGTTTAACATCTTTATCTTCTAATTTTTTACTTTCTTTAATTGTATTTTCAAAATCTTTACGAATATCTTTTAAAGCACTTACATTTTCCATATAAATACCATTTTCAAAATGTAAATATAAACTACGATAATCCATATTAATTGTGCCTACAATTCCTCTTATATCATCAGATAAAAATACTTTAGAATGAACGAAGCCATTAGTATATTTATAAATATTAACACCATTATCATGAAGCACTTTAAAGAAAGAAGAAGTTTGAGTGTATACTATTTTTTTGTCGGGAATTCCAGGAACAATAATGCTTACATTTACTCCTCTTTTAGCCGCTCTAGAAAGAGCATTTACCATATCAGTATCTATTATTAAATATGGTGTCATTATATATAAATATTTTTTAGCACTATTAATCATATTAATATAAACATCTTCACCGATTAAATCTTTATGAAGAGGAGCAACACCATAAGGAATTACATAACCATCTTTAAATTTATTATCAAAAGTATATTTAAATTTGGTAATATCTTTATCTTCTTCAATATTAGCATTCCATAGTGATAAAAACATAACTGTTAAATTCCATATAGCATCTCCTTCAATTTTAATACCATTATCTTTCCATATTCCATAGGGGCTATTAACATTTATATATTCATCACTTAAATTAACCCCTCCTGAAAAAGCTACTTTACCATCAATTATAGTCATTTTTCTATGATCGCGGTTATTCATAAAAATTCCTCGAAAAGGACTTAATTTATTAAAAGTAATACATTTAATATTATATTTAGCTAATTGTTTAGCATAATTTGTTTTAAGTAAAGCAATTGAACCCATATCATCATACATAATACGTACATCAACGCCTTGAGCAGCTTTTTCTTTTAAAATATCAAGAATACCATTCCACATTATACCTTCATTAATAATAAAATATTCTAAGAAAATAAAATTTTCAGCTTTTTTTAATTCTTTTAATAATTCAGGATAAAACTTTTCACCAAAATCATAATAAGTAATTTTATTATTAGTACTTACAAAATGATTTGTTCGGTTAATTAAATACTTAATATTATCTAATTCTTTATCTTTTATTTCTTGAGCTATTTTAGGATCTTGAATAAGTTCTTTTTTATATTCATTTTCATATTTAAATATATTTCTTAATAATTTATTTTTAGAATAGTTTTTACCTAAAGTAATTAATAAGATTGTACCAAAAATAGGAAAAATTAAGATTAAAATAATCCATGGTACATCATTAGAAAGACGTGTACTATTTTTTAATATACCTAAGACGATTAAAATACTAATTAAAGTATAAGATAAATTAATAATTCCTAAATATTTATAAAAAAATAAACGAATGATTATAGCAAACCCAAATTGTAAAACTAATCCTAAAGCAACAATAATAAATCTTTTAACTGCATTTAACATATATATAACTCCTTTAGATTATTTTCTTTCATTTGGTATTATACTACTTTTTAGGTATTTTAGATAGTATTTAAAATTCTTTTTTATTAAATATTCTTTCAGATATTTTATATGATACATAAACTATAATAATAGATAATATTATTAAGATTAAAGCTAAATAATTTTCTATAGATAATAATAATTTAGTTATTAATGATAAATCTAAATATTGGGAAAGGAAACCCCCGATAGCCACTAAAAGAAATACTATAAAAAAGATACCAATTCGAGCTTTTTCAATACCAAATTTATATATAATTGGATACATAAAACTTAAAACTAATAATGTGCCAAAAATTGTATCAAGCATTGATATAAATATTTGTTCATAGTTAATAGTTTTAACATTAATATATGAAATAATAAAGGATAATATAATTGTAATAATTGAAACAATAAGAATCATTAATATGGTAGTTATATATTTTGATTTAACATTATTTTTTCGACTATTAGGTAATGTTAAAGCATAAGCATCCCATTTATTATAATTGTCATAACTAAAAGTTGAAATCATTATCATTACACTCATAAATGCTAAAATAAAAGAAATATCCATTTTGCCAAAAAGACCCATTATAGTGAATGCTATAAAGAGTATTCCTAATAATTTAAAATTACTTTTAATCATTGCTATATCTTTTTTTATAAAACCTATCATTATTCTTCCCCCTTAATCATTAAAACCATAAGATCATCTAATGTTATTTTATCAATTATGGATATATCATATTTTGTTTTAAAATCTTTTTTGTTTTCAATAAGTATTTCATATTCATATTTAGTTTTTTGATATTTAATATAATCTTTTTTATTGATATTTTTAAATTCTTTTTCGGTACATTTTACAATACCATAATTATCTAATAATTCATTAGTTGGTTTAGATAAAATAATTTTTCCATTATTGATAAAAGTTATATAATCGGCTATATGTTCTAAATCAGTGGTAATATGAGTTGAAAATAAGATAGAACAATCACCATTTTCAATAAAGTTTTGGAATATATTTATAATTTCAGTACGAGCTATAGGATCTAAGCCTGATGTAGGTTCATCTAATATTAATAGTTTTGGATGGTGAGATAAAGCTGTTATTATTTCTAATTTTTTTCTCATTCCTTTGGAAAATGTTTTTATTTGGTTATTAGATAATAAAGAAAATTTTTTTAAATAATTATTAAACATTTTTGAATCCCAAGTTTTATATATACTTTTCATAATATTATTTATATCATTAGGAGTAAGGATTTCTGGGAAAAACATATCATCTAAAACAACACCTATTTCTTCTTTTATTTTTTCCTCATCTTTACAATTATCTAAGCCAAATATTTTAAGTTCTTCATGATTGGATTTAATAATATTTAATATAGCTTTTATGGTAGTTGTTTT
The DNA here is from genome assembly GCA_947624855.1 of uncultured Bacilli bacterium. Lineage (GTDB taxonomy): Bacteria > Bacillota_I > Bacilli_A > RF39 > UBA660 > Caccenecus. The sequence goes on from CANQMC010000027.1 coordinate 9,582, forward strand.
ACCGGCTCCATTTTCGCCAATAAAACCCATTATCATGCCTTTTGGTAAATTAAATGTTACATTTTTTAGTTCAAAATTATCATATTTTTTACATAAATTTTTTATTTCTAAAATATTTTCCATTTTTATTTATCCTCCTCATATAATATATTTAACATTTCTTTTAAAGTTTTTTTATTAATATTGTTCATTTTGGCAATAGTAATTGCTTTATTAATTAATTCTTCGATTTTATTTAATTGTTCTTCAAGGGCTATATCTTTATTAATTTTTGCAACATAAAATCCTTTTGAGGGTATGTTTTTTAAATAACCTTCTTTAACTAATTCTTCATAAGCATTTTTAGTTGTTATAACACTACAACGAAGGTCTTTTGCTAATGTTCTTATTGAGGGCATTAATTCATTTTCTTTTAATTCATTTGATACTATTTTTACTTTTATTTGTTCTTTTATTTGCTCATATATAGGAACCCCGCTGGAATTACTTATTATTATTTCCATTTTAACCACCTCTTTGTATATATGTATTATATACAGAATATATACAGTTGTCAATATATAAAAATATAATTTAGAAAAATTAATTATCATATAGGAATTTATTGGTATTTATATTATAATAATATTAACAAAAAATTTATAGGAAAGTAGTCTGAAAATAAATTTTTTCATGACTATGTGTACCTTAAACGAAGTGAAAGGAATGTGTGGTTATAATGAAAGAAGAATTAAAATATATTTTAGATGCTATTAACTGTGATGATTTAAGAAAAATAGCTTCTAAGTTAAATTTAGAACGTCTAGGAAAAAAACAAGAATTAATGGATAGAATTATTAATTTTTATGATAAAGAAAATTTTGTTATTGATATTTATAAAGAACTTAATGATTATGAAAAAGAATATATTGATACTATTGTGAAACAAAGATATATTCCTTTAAGTAAAAGTTTAGATGAAATATATGTAAAATATAAAAATAGTATGTTAAAATTAAATAAAGTATATTATTTTTATATTGGTAATAGTATCCCAAATTTTATAAGACAAGAATTAGATAAATTAGTACCACCATTGGAAATAACCTTTAAAAAAACAAATGATAAAATAGATTTTAATGACCATTATGATAATATTGAAATAGAAGATAAAAGTGTAACTTATTTTGATGAATTTATTAAATATATTAATGAATATAGAATAAAATTATCAGATAAAAAACATGAAATAACTAAAAAAGATTGTTTAAAATTTATTGATATTTGTAAAATAAAAGAGGTAAGTAAAAGAATAGATGAAGATATTAAAAATATTGATGATGCTATTATAATGAAATGTATTACAGATTTATTACTAAGTGCTAAAATTATTAATAATTCTAGTGATATATATACATTAGGAAGAAATTATAAAAAATATTTAAAATTAAATAAAATAGAAAAAATACAGCTATTATTAAATAGTTATTTAGAATCAACTAGTATTAATGAAATTAAAAGAATGCGCTCAGGTATATATAAATGTGATTTTGAATATTTTACATATATAAGATATTTTATTTTAGAAGCTTTAAAAAAATTACCAATAAATGAATGGGTAAGTAATAGTGATTTTTTAGAACAAATAAGAATGAAAGATGGTAATTTTATTAGGAAGTCATTAGGAATGGTAACCAAAAAAGATGAATATTACAATTGGTTTTATGATTGTAGTTATGAAGAATTCGATTATCCTTTAATAAATGTTTGTTTAATGGAGTTTTTTGCTCCTTTAGGAATAATTGATGTTGTAATAGATATTGATTTAGATGATAGAGGTTGGCGTGATTTTCTAACAAATAGTTATATTAAATTAACTAATTTTGGTGCTCAAATATTAGGTTTAAAAAAAGTAGATAATGAAATAATTATTAATAATGTTCCTCTAAAAATGATTGATAATAAGATTATAATTTATGATGATCCATCTAATATGGAACATATTTTATTTTTTGATCGCTTTTTAACTAAAGAAAAAGAAAATGATAATATAATATATATTTTGACCTTTAAAGGTATTGCTAAAGCTCTTGATTTAGGTATTACTTTAGATGAAATATTTAATTATTTAAAGAATAATATTAATGATTTACCTCCTAAAATAGTAAAAGATTTTACTTATTATAAAAATGTATTAAATAAAGTTAAAATTAAAGAAGTAACTGTTTTAGAGTATCCTAAAGAATTTGCAAGTATAATAAATAATATAAAAAAAGTAAATAATTCCGTTTGCAAAACAAAAGAAATACTAGTAATAAATAAAAAAAATAAAAAAGAAGTAAAATATGCTTTAGAAAATAATAGTATATTTTGTACATTAGAATAATTTATTCTTTACCTTAAATGTATTTTATATAATTTAAAAATTTGTTATAATTATTATTAGATTAAAGTTTTAATAATGATTATTTAGGGAGGGAAAAATGGAATTATATAATTCGAACACTATGCCATTATCAAATGATCCTATATTTCGAGAAATACAGGAAAAAGTTATTAAAGGCGAACCATTGACAATTGTTGAAAAAGTAAAGAATGGGCGAGATCATCCGGTTAAAGAATTATACGGTTATCAATTAAAGCCAGATCATTGCTATAGAGCTATCAGCGCAGAATTATTTGAAATATATAAAAAACAAGGTTTTATTTATGGATATGGTTCTGATGATGAATATCAAGAATATGTAGAAAATGGTAAAGTATTTAATAACAATAAAGGTGTAGATTGGTATTTAGGTGGTGTTTCATTAAAATATGGTAATTATGATAAAATAGTTATTGAATGTCCTGCTGATAAAGCTTATTTTACACCAGCTTTTGATAATGGATGTAGACTATCTGCTGATCCTACTGTTAGACATCTAAAATCTTCTGGTATGAAAAATCCTATACCTATTACGATGTTAACTAATGTATTTGATATTAAAAAAATTCAGGAACAACAAGCTGAATTAAATAAAGAAGATAAACTTAAAATGAGATAATTAAAACGTTTATATTAAAAAACATTAATCATAGATCATCCTTTTTATAAGGGTGTTTTTAATAGAGTTCATGATTATAACTTTCAAGTAGTTCTTGACATTTTTTATTTTCAATTTGATGAATTTCTAAAATATCTTTTTCTTTATTTTCTAAATAATTATAGATCATATCATCTCGAAATCCAATTTCGGCAACTTCTTTTCTATTAGTTGCAAAATAAATTTCTTTAATATTAGGCCAAATAATTGCTGATAAGCACATAGGACAAGGTTCACTAGTGGAATAAATAACACAATCAGTTAAATCATGAGTATTTAATCTTTTACATGCATCACGAATAGCAATTATTTCAGCATGTGTTGTTGGGTCTTTTTCTTTTAAAACTTTATTATTTCCATAACCAATTATTTTATTATCTTTAACAACAACTGCTCCAAATGGACCACCTTCTAAATTTTTAACTCCTATTTTAGCAAGCTCTATTGCTTTATCAAAATATTCCTGCATATTCAATCCTCCTTTTATTAATATATCATAAAACTTCTCTCAATTGTATTTACAATTATATTATATAAAAAGTAAGAAAAATTATCAATATTTTCGGTCACTATATTTTTTAAATCAAATTATAAAAAATTATTTTATCAATTTATTCGGAAACTTTTTAGCAATTAAAAAGCTTAAGCCAATTCCAGGCTGATAACGAGAATTAAAAAAAATCAGTCTTGTTAAACTGATCTAATTTTTAAATTGGAGCGAGTGTCGTAGTTATCTACAACTTTTCTTCCAATAACGAAAGAATTTATATAATCTTCCGTTGCTAATAA
>CANQMC010000028.1 GCA_947624855.1 uncultured Bacilli bacterium
GCAATTACTTTTCTTTGTTCTAATGTTAAATGTTTCCAGTTTTTCATTTCAATTCCTCCTTCTTGGCAAAGAAACATTTAACTTATTATACTCTAATCAGACTTATTTCAGCTTTTTTATTAAAAACGGAATTTCAAATGAAAATTAACAATATTTTGTAAAGTGTTTAAATAAATATCGATTTTTAATAAAATATTTGATAAAATAAATATGGGTTAATCTAAAAAATGAACGTTTTGTCTCCGTATAACTTTAACAACGGCAATGCTAACGTGTTCAACGTGAATTCGAGTGGCAACCTCAACAACAACAACGTGGACAACACTAATGGTGTGCGCCCAATATCCTTTTACAACTCATATATTTGGCTAAGGCTTAGTATAGTAGAATTAGGATACAAGATTAATCCTTAGGTAACTAAAATAATTGATGTTGATGTTTTAAGTCTTGTATTTGAAACTATTACAACATTTTTTTTATGGTTATTTCATTAGGTTTTATATAATTTAATTTATTCCAAGATATAGGCATAGAAATACTTGGTTTATTTTTTAATCTTAAAGAATAAGCTGCTACACTGGTGGCTCCTTTAGTATTTCTTTCCCAATCAATAAATATTTTATTTTTACGGGCTTCTAATCTGATATTACTTGTATATTTATCGGGATAACGTGCTTCCATTAATTTAGCTATATTTTGAGCTATTTTACGAAATTCTTTCCATGTCATTTTTTTAGTAATTGGAACCATAACATGATAACCTTTTCCTCCACTTGTTTTAAGATACGATTTTAAATTAAATTCTTTTAAAATATTTTTTAAATCTTTTACCCCTTCTTTTACTTTATTTATACTTAAACCTTCATCAGGATCTAAATCAAAAACCATTAAATCAGGATGATTTAAATCGGTTATTTTGCTACCCCATACATGAAATTCATAGCTATTCATTTGAACTTCATATATAAGACCTTGTTCATCTTTAATATAGTAATAATCTTCTCTTTTACCTTCTTTATTAGGGATAGTTACTTTTCCTAAATAAGGATTATTTTCAAAATGTTTTTTAAAGAATTTTTCACCTTGATAACCATCTGGACATCTAATGGTACTTAATAAACGATTTTCAATAAATGGTAACATTCGTTTTGCTATTTTATGATAATAAAGAGCAATATCCAATTTGGTTATTTTAGGATTTTTAAATATTACTTTTTGGGGATTAGTAATAGTTACACCACAGATAATATTATTTTTAAGGCTAGTTTTAGCTTTAGGTTTTTTGTTATTTGCTATTTCTTCCATAGTACGATTAGTTTTAATGCTTCTTTTATAATTATTTATATTAGTATAATTTAAATATTCATCATTTTCTTTAATTAACAGCCAATTATCTTTTTCTATTTTAACTAATGTCCAACTTCCTTTTAATCTTTGGCCTTTTAATGTAAATTTAATTGGTCCTTTTTTAAAATCAATTTGAGAATCTTTTAATGGTTCCCAATAACCATAGTCAAAAAGCATAACTGTTCCTCCACCATATTCACCTTTGGGAATTGTTCCTTCAAAGTTTCGATAGGCTAATGGATGATCTTCAACCATGATAGCTAAACGTTTATCTTTTGGATTATATGATGGACCTTTAGGAACAGCAAAACTTTTTAAAACCCCATCATATTCTAATCTTAAATCATAATGATCACGTCTTGCTAAATGATGTTGAACAACAAATCTTAATTTTTTAGAAGATGATCTTTTTTGACCTTTAGGTTCTTTAGTTTTTTTAAAATTTCTTTTTGCATTATATTTATTTAAATTATTCATAAATTACCTCAATAATAGTTTGGTAATTAATTTTAAAGTTATACAATTTAAAATAATAAAAACTCACTAAGAGCGAGTTTAAAAATCTTAATGGGGCGAGATATGGGAGTCGAACCCATGCATAACAGAGCCACAATCTGCCGTGTTAACCACTTCACCAATCCCGCCATAGCAATAATAGAATATCAGATATTTTAAAAAAAATCAAGACTTTTATGTATTATATAATTTATTTTTACGACAAATTTTGTTATAATTATTTAAAGGGCTAGTAAAGACTTTGTTTTTTACTAGTCTTTTTTTAAGGAGATATTTAAATGGTATTATTTTCATGTTTAAAAAAAGATTTTATTAATTATATAGATAAAGGTATTATTAGTAATAAAGTTTATGATGCTTATAAAAATACTTTTAATAAAAAAACTAAATTAAATCAAATAAAAGCTTGGGCTAATAGTTTACCTTTTATGAAAGAAATATTAAAGGATTTACCTCAAGATGTAGGTATTACGATTGAATATAATATACCCCTTACAAGTAAAAGTATTGATTTAGTTATAAGTGGTTATAATGAATTTAAAGAAAAAAATATTATTATCGTGGAATTAAAAGGTTGGGAATATACAAGATTAGTGCCAAATTTAGATGGTGTTGTTAAAACTAAAATAGGAAATAAAGAAAAAAATGTTTTACATCCGGCTTATCAAGTGTTAAGTTATCATGATTTACTTTCAAATTATAATATTAATATAGAAAAAGAAAAAATAAATATTACATCTGTAGTTTATTTACATAATTATGAATTAGAATTAGATAATACTTTATATGATAAAAAATTTAGACCTTATTATAATAAAGTTTATATGTTTGGGAAAAATGATGGTTTAGAATTTAAAAATTTAGTAAATTCAATAATTAAATATGGTGATAATTTAGATATTATAAATATGATTGATAAAAGTGAAATAAGACCTACTAAGAAAATGTTAGATGTGCTTGATAAAATGTTAAATTCAAAAAAAGAATTTACTTTATTAGATGATCAAAAAATTATTATGGAAGAAATATTAAAAGAAGCTAAAAATTGTTATATTGAAAATGTTAAAAAAGTTATGATTATTAAAGGAGGACCTGGAACAGGAAAATCAGTATTAGCGATTAAAGCTTTAGGTGAACTATTAAGTTTGGGTTTAATGGGTTCTTATGTATCTAAAAATATGGCTCCTAGAAAAGTTTATAAAGAAAAATTAGTTAATGGAGATAATGAAGTAAGTATTAATGAATTATTTAAAAGTTCTGGACATTTTTTTCGAGATAAAGATAATAAATATGATTTTTTATTAGTTGATGAAGCCCATAGATTACAAGAAAAATCAGGATTACATAATAATATTGGAGAAAATCAAATAAAAGAAATTATTAATGCCGCTAGATTAAGTGTATTTTTTATTGATGAAAAACAAATTATTACTTTAAAAGATATTGGTAAAATTAATAATATTAAATATTTTGCTAAAAATAGAAATATTGAGATTAAAGAATTAGAATTAACTAGTCAATTTAGATGTAATGGAAGTAATAATTATTTAGATTTTTTAGATAATATTCTTTATAATAAAAAAAATAATATTAAATTTAATTTTGATTTTAAAGTTATTGATAGTCCTTTAGAATTAAAAGAATTAATTAATATTAAAAATATTAATAATAATGCTCGATTAGTTGCAGGTTTTTGTTGGCCTAGACAAAGTAAAACTGCTGATAATCAAGATTATCATGATATTAAAATTGGTGATTTTTCAATGAGTTGGAATTTAAAACATGGTGAACAATTTGCGACAAGAATAAATGCAATAAATGAAGTTGGTTGTGTTTATAATGTACAAGGTTTAGAATTTGATTATATTGGTGTTATTATTGGTCCAGATTTAAAATATGAAAATGGTAAAATAATTACAGATTATACTAAAAGAGCTAATACTGAAAAATCATTATATGGTTTACATGTTTTAATGAAAGAAAATAAAGAATATTATGAAATGTTAGCAGATACAATTATTAGAAATACTTATAGAGTTTTACTTACAAGAGGTATTAAAGGTTGCTATGTATATGCAGTTGATAAAAAATTACAAGAATATTTAAAAAAGATACAAGTTAAATTGCATCTTTAATAATTATTATCTTTTTTTATTACTTTTATATATTCCATAACCTAATGCTGCTCCTCCACCAATTAATAATAAACCACCAAGATTATTAAAGTCATTATTTTTATTTTGATTTGTTGTTTTAGATTCATCATTGTTATTTTCTTCTACAGGTGAATATTTACAGCTTCCATCATCCTTTTCGGCTTTTTCATCATAATTATCAGCTTTTTCATCAGTACAACCTAAAATATAATAAATACAGCTATTATCGTCTTTTTCAGCTTTTTCGTCATAATTTTTAGCGGTTTTATCAGTACATCCTGTTATGTAGTAAACACAACTTCCATCGTCTTTTTCAGCATTTTTGTTATAATTTTTGGCTGTCTTATCTGTACATCCTTTTTTGTAGTAAACGCAACTTCCATCATTTCGATTAGCTTCACTATCATAATTTTTAGCATTTTTATCGGTACATCCATAAATATATGATGGTGTACAAGTACAACTTGGGCTGTAGCTACCATCATTACATATTTGTCTACCATCAGATGAACAACCAGCTACTCCTCCATGATGTGAACAACAACCCTGCTTTGCTTCAACATTTAAAAAAGGCAATAATAAAATAAGAAAAAATAATATTTTTTTCAATTAACTCAACTCCATAAAAATATTTTAACATAAAATGCTATTATAAACTATATTTTATTTATCTAATATTTTTTAATTAGCATCAGTTAAATCGATACCTTCTTCTCTAATCATATCTTGGAATTCAATTTTAAATCTTTCTATTTCTTTTAATCTAGCATCATCATATATGTTTTTAGCATTACATATGGCTTTATAAAAATGTTTTAAAGTAACTGTTTTATTATTATCATATAGGGCATAAGTATAAGCATTAGAAACTATTGTTAAACAAATATCAGGATAACGTGAAGCTATTTCATATACTCTTTTATATTCATCAGTCATTTCTACAATAAAAGTCATTATTTTTTCTTTAATAAAATCCGTATATTCACATTTAACTCCTATTTGTTTTTCAATTTTTGGTAATGTTCCCATAAGAATTTGAACAGTAGTAGGTTTATCAGTTTCTTCTACTTCAATTTTGATAAAACGTCTTAAAAAAGCTCGATCACGAAGTATATAATGTTCATATTCTTCAGTTGTTGTTGCTCCAATCATTTTAATGGTGCCACGGTCTAAGCCTGCTTTTAACATGTTAGCAAAATCGATTCCACCACTTTTATCAACTAATAAATGAGTTTCATCAATAAAAATTATAACATTATCCTTAGTAGCTAATTCTTGGACTATTAAATCTAATTTATTTTCGTTATCAGATGTTGTTCCAATTAAACTAGTAATATTTATCTTGATTATTCGATAATTTAATAAGGCATCGGGAACATAACCTTTAATAATACGATAAGCTAAACCTTCAACAATGGCTGTTTTACCTATACCAGGTTTACCTACTAATAATGCACTTTTTTCGGGAGTTAAAAGAGTTAATATCATTTGTTTTATTTCATCTTCCCGACCAATGGCTGGATCTGTTATGTATTCTTTATCAGTTAAATCATTGCCATATCTCTCTAACATACTTATTTCTTCCAATTTTATCACCTAACTCTTTTTTATTATATCATTTATCTTAATAAAAAGAAATAAATTTAATTAATAAAAATATTTAAAAAAGAGTTTAAAACTCTTTACTCCATAAACTATGTAAATTACAAAAGGCTAAAGCTTCAATTATTTCTTCATCATCATCGATAATAAAAGTCGCAATAGGTTTCATATTTGGTTTTAAATCTTCTTTTTTAATTCCTTTATTAGTTTTTAAATAAATCCATTTAATATAATGATTTTCTTCCATTGGATGTTCTACTTCTCCAACTTTAACTGTTACTTGATTATCTTTTAAAGAAATAACAGGTACATGTTTTTCTAATGATGCATCTTCTTTGTTAGCTTTAACTAATTCCATAGGAATACCACAACAAACAATATCATTGATAGTAGTGGTCTTAGTAATTAAATTTCCACAGTTTTTACATAATAAATATTCCATATTGTCCCTCCTTAATATAATTATAACTTAATATTTAAATAATTACAAACTAAAAGTTTTATATTTAAATCATATTAATTGTTTTGGTAATAGTATAAGTATTTATTACTTCATACTCTAATTTATTATTATTTATAGTATATACTCTTTCTTCTAATTTTCCATTTTCGCTACCATCAATAATATCTTCATTAAATAAACTTACTAAATTATAAATTTTATTATCAACAATTTTTACATAATATGATAATTCACTGTCAACATCTTTTAAATTAAATGTATTGCCATAACTAATATTATTTTTTTCAGCAACTTCTGTAACAATAAGTTCTGTACGAGTAATAATAAATGCATCTTGAGTTCCATTATCGCTGAACATATAACCATTGTAAGAAAGAATATTATTTGTTATTAATTCTAAATTATCGTTAAAAATGTATAGTAAATTGTAGGTATCTTTGTAACCTATAAAACCTAAATAATTTTTATTATCAGTTCCTTTAATTAAATAAAAATTATTACTGTTAACTTGTTTATCAATGTTTTCTTCACTAAAAATATTATTAAAATCTTGTTCATCATCGTACCAAGCTTCATATTTTATATAGTCACGATTGTTTATTTTACCTACCAAATGCATAAAAGGCATTTCTTTATTCACATCTTCACAATAATATTTTAATTCTAATTCTTTTTCTTTACCATTTAAAACAACTTGATATTTTTGAATAATAGTATCATTACTTTTTTTGGTTGATATTAATTTTACTCCATCTTCTACTTTATTATCTTGTTCTTTAGAAGTATTATTAGTTGTTTCATTTACTTTATTATCATTTTTATTAATCATAATTAAATAAGTTGTTCCGCTCGCTATTAAAGCAACTAAAATGATAATAATAATTGTTAAAACTGTTTGTTTCATAAAAATTCCCTTTCTTTCTAATTTTATTGTACTATAATTTAGATTTTTTTGACAATATTTTTTAAATTATTTTACTTTAATTTACATAAATATTTTTAATAATTAAATGTTAATTTTATAATTATTATTCTTTATAATAGATAATTATTATTTTTTGTGGTAAAATAATACTACATGAAGGGTTGATTATATGAAAACTAAATATTTATTAATAGCTTTAGGTATAACTTTTATATTGCTTTTATATAATATTTTTTGTTATTCTTTAGTAAATAATATAATGGAAAATCAAACTAAAAATGTTATTAATGAATATTTTATAAATAATAAAGGTATTAATGATAAATATGAATATATAAAAACTTTAAATAATAAAGATAATTCAATTAGTGTTTATGTTAAATTAAATAATGAATATTATAATTTTAATTTAAGTAGAACTATAAATGGTTATCAAATAAATAATATTTCTAATGAAGTTCCTGTATATATAAAATAAATACTCAAATAATATTGGGTATTTATTTAATTTTAAATTATGAAACTTCATATGGTGATGTAGTTGTTCCATTTCCTGTAAAACTAACATCAGCCTTCAGATTTATTACGGGGCGCACACCATACGAGATCGACGGGTAGTCACTGTTGAGGTTGCCATTCGAATCCACGTAGAACACGTTAGCACGGCCGACGCTGTTAAAGTCAGACGGAGACATGGTCCAATAGTATTTATTTGTATATAAATAAAAATCTTCATTAGTAGTGTTATATACTCCTCCTGCAAATACTACTTCATCCGCTGTTATTAATCCTATTGGATATTGTAATACTCTATTTCCTTCTCTTGCTTTATCTGTTGTATACAAATCATTACTTGCATATGTACATTTGAAGGTTGGATCTTTTTTATTTGCTACTCTTACATATGCTCCATAATAGGTTACTGTTTTTCCATAACCACCTTCTTTTGCCGCTGGTCCACTACTGCTTGTACTACTTGATCTATCTCCACAGAATCCTGCATCATCACTTAAATATGTTGCTTCATCTGTTAGATTTGCATTATACCATTCATCTATTACTCCTTTTATTTTACTTGGTGTAGTGTTTTGATGCTCTTCTGCATAACTAGTTGATCCTGATGTTCCACTCATATATCCTACATAGGCATTTCCACTATTTGAACTATAAAATGTACTTGTACTACTTAACTGTGTCCCGCTTCCTGTGGTATCTGGAGCGTTTGTTCCGGTTCCAGCATATATCATTCTTATACTTCCATCGCCATTAATTCGTATTATTCGCCACCATATTGGGTTGCTATTACTTTTTATTTGCCCAAACTTTACCCAATTATCACCTGGATTACCTGCAAAGTAATATACTTTCCCGAAATCATCATATTGGCTTTCATCTGCTGATTCATATATTGTTCCTGTTGTACTTTCTGTTACTACACTTCCAAATGTACCTGATTGCCTTTTATTTATTGTTGTATGATCTGCTAATATCTTTTCTTTTGCTGTTAATTTTATATCAAAGTATAAATAACATTTATCTTCTTTATCTAACTTGCTCATTACATGTTCTCCTGCAGCATTTGTATATAATTTAGCATTATTATTTTTGGTTTCTTTATTGCTATCTTTATAACATCCACTTTTTGTAGTATTAATTACATAATCTCCTTCTGGCATTGTTGTTATTTCTTTATAATTATCTTTATTCTTTTCTGTTTGCTCATACATTGCCATTATCTTAAAATCATATTTCTTTATGTGGACTTCTCCTTCGGCAAATGGTATTATTTCTTGATATGTATAGTTTGCTTTAGAGCCTTTTACTATTACTACACTTCCTATAATTACTATTATTAATAATACATAAAATGCTTTTTTAAAGTTAAAGCCTTTTCTTAATGTTTCAAATTTAATATTTGTTTTTTTCATAATATCTCTCCATTCTATGTGATAATTATCTAATATCAACTATGTTAGTTTTTTATCATTTATAATTAAATTATAAATTATACAAGTTTAATTGTCAATATAAACTTTCCAATAACAGTCAATTTTTACTTTTTTTATAAAATTCATGATTAAATGTTATTATGGTGGTTGTTAATGATTAATTATGGAAATAAAATGAAAGAATTAAGAGAATATGAGGGCTTAAGTCAAAGAGAAGTAGCTGAAGCTATTGGTATAAGTAGAAGTGCTTATAACCAATTTGAAAAGCAATATGATATTATTCCAATTAAAAGATTAAATCAAATTGCAAATTTTTTTGATGTTTCTATTGATTATTTATTTGGTTTAACTAAAACTAGAAATTATCTTAATTCTAATAAAAATATAGATATAAATATTTCAAGTAAAAGATTAAAAAATTTAAGAAAAGAAAATAATTTAACACAAGAAAAATTAAAAGATTATTTAAATGCTTCTGTTTCTGTAATTGTTCATCATGAAAATAAAAGAACTATTATAGGAACTCCATTTTTATACACTATATGTAAAAAGTTTAAAATAAGTGCTGATTATCTTTTAGGTCGTATTGATGAAAAGATTACTTTTGAAAATGTAGATAATTAATTAAAAAAATTGTCGAATATTGACAATCTTTTTTAAACTACTTTAGTTTTAGCTAGTTCTTTATATATTTTAACTACTCTTATTAGTATTTCTTTATTATCTATTGTTAAATCATTAGATGCTATTAAAGTGGCTAAGCCATTAGCATAAATCCAAACATTCATAAATAAATTTTTGGCAGCTTCAAAGCTCATACCTTGTTTATTTACAAGATTTATAATTGTTGATTGATTCCATTTTTCATTTAAAACATCATCAACATTATTCCAATTTAAATTATTAGAAAGAAATAAACAGCGGAAATAATTTTTATGCATTTGAGCAAATTCTATGTAGGCAACACATACAGTTATTAAAGCATTTTTATTATCTACTCTTTTCATTATAAATTCATCATATTCACGTTTAATAATATCATTTATATCTATTTTAAGTTCATCTAAACTTTTATATAAACGATAAATAGGTTTAGTAGAAATATTGGCAGCTTTTGCTAAGTCTCGAGCATTTATACTCTCTATTCCATTTTTTTCAACCATTTTTACTGCTACTTTAAGTAATGTCTTTTTATCTATAATACTTTGTGCAGCCATTTTTATCAACTCCCTTTGTTAGGTAACTTATGTTATCATTATACCATATTGGTTATTTTTGTCAAATTATTTCTTTAATTTTGTTAAAAAATTACAAAAAAAGATGTTTTTTTCTTTAACATCTTTATTTATTAATTTTGATTGTAAATTGATATATATCATCTAAATCTGTTTCTTCAAGATTTATTTTATAACCTCTGTCACTTAAATCATCTTTTAAATTACGTATTTCTTTTATAGCGCTTTTTAAATCTATTCCTAATTTTTCTTCTTGTTTTTCTTCATAATTAGGATCTAAAGTATCAATTAAATCAATTGGATCAAATACTTCTTCATCATCATTATTATCTTCAATTGAACCAAAGTTAGGGTTTAAAACAGAAGATTCTTCTACTTGATTAATTGGTTCAACAGGAGGTGTTGGTTCTTCTTCAATAGGTTTTGGTTCTTCTTTTGTAAGTGTTATTACTGGTTCATCTTTTTTTGGCTCTATTGGTTCTTTTTCGGTTTCTTCTACTTCAGATTTTTCTATATTTGTTGGTGATGGTTCAGTATTTACTTCATTTTCTTCTTTAGGTTGATTATTAAATGTAATTACAGGAGCTTTTAAATCAGCTTCTTCAACATTCATATTAACTGTTTCATTTTCTAAAAAATTAAAGAAATTATTTTTAGAATTATTAGATGTTTGTTCAACTGGAATAATATCAGGATTAAATAATTTTTCTCTTTCTAATTGTTCCATTTTTTGATTAAAATTATTACTATCATTTATTTTAGGTAATTCAGTTGCTTCTTTTTTTATAGCATCTATATCTAAAGCTTTAATTAAAGGAACATCACTATCATCAGTATTAGGATTATCCTCAATATTGCTTTTAGATTGTTCTTTTAATAAATCATCTAATGCTCTTACTGTTAATCTTTCATCTATTATTTTATTTAACCATTTTATTTGGTCTTCTTTATTTGATAAAGTTAATAATGATCGAGCATGTCTTTCACTTATTTTATTATTTAATAAAGCTTCTTGAACTTCTTCTGCTAAATTTAATAATCTTAATTTGTTGGCAATAGCACTTTGAGAAATTCCCATTTTTTTGGCTAAATCGCTTTGAGTATAACCTTTGTCTATCATTTTTTTAAAGCTTCTTGCTTCTTCAATTGGGGTTAAATCACGGCGTTGTACATTTTCCACTATAGCTACTTCGGCACTTTTATTATCATCTATATTCGCTATGACAGCGGGTACAGTTTTAAGGCCTGCTAAAGAAGCGGCTTTAAAACGTCTTTCACCAGCAATTATTTCATATTTATCATCAATTCGTCTTAATACTAAAGGTTGAATAATACCATGTTCTTTTATTGAAGCTGCAAGTTCTTCTAAACCGCGATCATCAAACTCTAATCGTGGTTGAAATCTATTTGGTAATATATCTTCTAATGGTACTTCAATTATTTTTTGTTCTAAGTTCATTTACATCAGCCCCAATTTTATCTTATATATTATTTTATCATTAAATTGGAGAATTTGCAATTAGCTATTATACATTTAATAAAAAAAGCTAAAAATATATATATTAATTTATTATTTATTAGTTTTTAAAAAATATTTTTTTAAAATGCATTTATTATGTAATGACAATGTTTTGACACCCGAGTTTTGCAATTGACTTAGATTCAAATTATATTCAACGCCCGAGTTTTGCAGTTGATGGAACTATAAAGTATAAACAAACCTAGATTTTATCTAGTTTTATTTTGTCAAGTTTTTATCATTTTGCTGTTGTATATTATTGTATATTATGATATAATTATTTTACAAGGTAGTGATAATATGTTTGTTAAGAAAAATAAATCTCATAAAGGTATCTTACTTACTTATACCATTGGTTACAGAGAAAATGGTAAAGTTAAGCATAAAAATATTAAAACTTTAGGTTATTTAGATGATTTAAGAAAAGAATTTGATGACCCGATTGCTCATTTTAAAGAAGAAGCAAAGAAAATGTCTAATAACTTATTAAATGAATATACTATTAAAGATTTACAAACTCAAAAAATTGAAAATAATATTAAACCTAAAAATTTAGGTTATTGTATAGTTAAAAGAGTTTATAAAGAACTTGGTATCAAAGAACTTTTAGATAATTATCAAAAGAATTTAAAAATAGATTATAACTTAAATGATATACTTTCATTATTAGTGTTTATGCGCATCATTTCTCCAGGTTCTAAGAAAAGAGCTTACGAAGAAAAAGAAACCCTTTTTGAAAATTATAATTTTTCTTTAGATGATATATATCGAAGTTTAACAAATCTTAATCCTCTTAAAGAATATATAGAAAAAACTATTTGGGACAATACGAAAGATAAATACAATCGAGATACTTCTAACTGTTATTATGATTGTACTAATTATTATTTTGAAATTGAATATAATGATGAAGATATATTTGAATATGATAAAGATGGCAATGTTAAAATTGATAAAGATGGTATCCCTGTAATAAAGCAAAAAGGAATAAGAAAAAAAGGACCCGAAAAAAATAAAAGACCTGACCCAATTGTTGAAATGGGACTTTTAATGGATTCATCTAAAATTCCATTGGCTTATGATTTATTTCCAGGAAATGAATCAGAAAAGAATTCCCTTATACCAATTTTAAATAGAACTAAAAGAAATTTTGAGTTAGGAAGAACTATTGTAGTTGCAGATCGTGGTTTAAATACTTCTGATAATGTAATCCAAATTGCTGGTTTAACTCTTGAACAATCTTTAAAAAAGAATGGTTATGTATATGGTCAATCTGTAAGAGGAGCTGATGAAGAATTTAAAAATTGGGTATTAAAACAAGATGATTATATAATTGATAAAATTAAAGATGACAATGGCAAAGAAATTACTTTTAAACATAAATCCAGAATTTATCCTAAAAAGATGTATGTTACTAGAAATGATAAAGGGAAAACTAAAAGTGGATATGATAAAAAAGAGTATGTTTTAGTTGACCAAAAACAAATGGTTTATTATTCTCAAAAATATGCAGATAAGCAAAGAAGAGACAGAGAAATGATTATTGTTAAGGCAAAAGATTTAATATCTCATCCTGAAAAATATTCTAAAGCAACTGCTTATGGTGTTGCTGGTTATGTAAATAATTTAAAATTTGTTAAATCTACCGGAGAAATTGCTGATGCGAATAA
>CANQMC010000029.1 GCA_947624855.1 uncultured Bacilli bacterium
GCCTCTATAGCTTATCCAATCAAACATTTATTGTTTATTATATATTATCTTATATATTTTTCTAATTATATTATTTATTTTATTAATGTTTCAAATTTATATAGGGGCAAGAAATATAATTTTTATAGTAGTATATTAAAATTAATATCTACTATTTTTTAATATTTAGTTTATGTATTTTTATAAAGAGTATTAATATTTCCTAAATTTATAGTATTGATTAAAAGTATTTTTTCTTTTATAATTATTAAGAGGTAATTATATGAAAAGAAGAGATAAAATAAATTATTATTTAGATATTGCTGAAGTTGTTTTAGAAAGAGCAACCTGTATTCGAAAAACCTGGGGAACAGTGATTGTTAAAAATGATGAAGTAATATCAACTGGTTATAATGGTGCTCCCAGAGGTCGTAAAAATTGTAGTGATTTAGGACGTTGTTTAAGAGAGGAGCATAACATTCCTCGAGGTGAAAGATATGAACTTTGTCGAAGTGTTCATGCCGAAGCAAACGCTATTATAAGTGCATCCCGAAAAGATTTACTTGGTAGTACTTTATATATGGTTGGAAAAGAAGAAAAAACAGGCGAATATGTTAAAAATCCAAGTTCTTGTGCTATGTGTAAAAGATTAATTATTAATGCTGGAATTAAAGATGTTATAGTGAGAATTACAAAAGATGAATATAAAATTTATCCTGTTTCTAAATTTATTGAAGATGATGAATCTTTAGAAATGGTAAAAGGTTATTAGAACATTTGAAAGTGTTCTTTTTGTATAGACTATTTTTAAAACATTTGGTAAAATTAAAGTGGTGATTATATGACAAAAGTAATATTTATGGGAACTCCCGATTTTGCTGTACCTATACTAGATGTTTTAATTAAAAATACTGAAGTTGTTTTAGTAGTTACCAAACCAGATGCTTTTGTTGGTCGTAAAAAAGTTTTAACTAAATCGCCTATTAAAGTAAAAGCAGAAGCTCATAATATTCCTGTTTTTACACCTTTAAATATTAAAAATGATTATGAAGAAATTAAAAAATATAATCCTGATTTAATTGTTACTTGTGCATATGGACAAATAGTGCCTGAAAGTGTTCTTAATATTCCCAAACTAGGATGTATTAATGTTCATGCCTCACTTTTACCAAAATATCGTGGAGGAGCACCTATCCATCATGCAATTATAAATGGTGAAACTAAAACAGGCATTACAATTATGTATATGGATAAAGGAATGGATACCGGAGATATTATTAAAATGGCTGAAATTCCTATTAATGAAGATGATAATGTTGCAAGTATGCATGAAAAATTAAGTAAACTTGGCGCAGATCTTTTAACAGCGGTTTTACCAAGTATTATCAATAAAACAAATAAAAGAATAAAACAAGATGATAATTTAGCAACATATGCTCCTATAATTAAAAGAGAAATGGAACATATAGATTTTAATAAAACAGCCCAAGAAGTAAATAATAAAGTTAGAGGACTTAATTCTTGGCCACTTGCTAATATGATTTTAAATGATGAAGAAGTAAAAGTAATCGAAGGTTTTATCGGAGGTAAAAGTAATTCTAAATCAAGTACCATATGTGATATTACCAAAGACGCTATTGGAATTATGTGTGCTGATAAAATATATTATATAACAAAATTAAAACCCTTTGGTAAAAAAATAATGACTACTAGAGATTATTTAAATGGAATTAAAAAAACAGAATTATTAAATAAAGAAGTAAAGTAGGTGAATTATGAAAAAAGAGAGTAATTTAAAAAAACAAATTAAAGAACTTAAAAAAACCCCTAAAGGTCAAGCTATCTTAAAATTAATTGGTTGGTTAATATTTTTCTTTGTCCTTTTCTTATTTTGTTTTATTGCCTCATTTTTCACTAAAAATTATAATAAATCTGCTAATATTCCTGTAAAAGAAGAACAAATAGAAGAAATATCACCAGTTTTAACTTCTTCTATGTTAACTGAAATAAAAAATAATTTAGTTAATTATTCTTATAAATATGAAATAACTGAAAATAATATTAAATACATTTTTGAAGGAACTAAAACTCCTGATACCGATATAGGTTTTAAAGAAGGACCAAATGGTACTATTAAATATTATATTGATAATACAGGTACTTATCAAGAAACAACAACTGATCGTATTATAATTAATAATTTATATGAAGGGTTAGATATTAATTATTTAAATATTGATTATATCATTAATGAACTTAATAATATTGAATTAATATTAAATAAAAATCATAACTGTAATAATTATTTTTATGAAGGTCTTTTAAATAATTTAAGATATCAAGTTGAACTAAAAAAAGATACAAAAGAACTTATATTTATTAATATTATTAAAGATACTAATATTTATACTTTAACTTTTAATGGAGGCGTTTATGAATAATTTACTTAATATGACTCGCGAAGAATTAGAAGATTATTTTCTAAAAATTGGTGAAAAAAAATATAAAGCTTTACAAGTATATGAATGGTTATATCAAAAAAGAGAATTTAATATAGCTAATTTTTCAAACATAAAAAAAGAAATAAGAGATAAATTAGAACAAGATTTTACTACAGATTTCATTACTATTGAAAAAAAAGAAAGTGAAGATTTAACTAAGAAATATTTATTTAAATTAACAGATAATAATTATATTGAAGCTGTTTTAATGCATCATGATTATGGTAATTCTATATGTGTTTCTAGTGAAGTAGGTTGTAATATGGCCTGCAAATTTTGTGAATCAGGAAGACAGAAAAAAGTAAGAAACTTAGAAGCTTATGAAATTGTTGAACAAATTTTAATGGTTGAAAAAGATTTAAATATAAGAATTAGTAGTGTTGTTATCATGGGTATTGGTGAACCTTTAGATAATTATGATAATATTATTAAATTTATTAAAATAATTAATGATGCTAAAGGAATTGCGATTGGTGCTAGACATATAACTTTATCTACATGTGGTTTAGTTCCCAAAATATATGAATTAGCAAATTTACCTATTCAAATTAATTTAGCTATTTCTCTTCATGCTCCAAATGATAAATTACGAAATGAGCTTATGCCTGTAAACAAAGTGTATAATATAGAGCAAATTATGGCGGCTTTAGACCATTATTTGCAACTAACAAGTAGACGAGTTACTATAGAATATGTTATGCTTAATAATGTAAATGATAGTAAATCTTGTGCTTTAGAATTAGCCAAGTTAATTAAAGGTAAAAATATGTATGTTAATTTAATACCGTACAATGAAACTAATCATTTAGAATTTAAAAGAAGTACCAAAATTAAAGCGTTTTATGATACCTTAAAAAAAGAAGGAATTAATTGTACTATAAGACGAGAATTTGGGCAAAATATAAAGGCAGCCTGTGGGCAATTAAGAGGGACAGTGAATGAAAAATGAAATCATTTTATTTAACAGATACCGGAAAAGTACGAAGTCATAATGAAGATTCAGTTACTATTTTAAAAAATGCTAGTAATGAATATTTAATGATTGTATGTGATGGTATGGGAGGCCACAGAAAAGGTGAAGTAGCCTCATCAATGGCTATTGCCGCTTTAGGAACCAGATTTAATAAAATATCTAGTATAGGTTCTAAATTAGATGCTATAAATTGGTTAAATGACAGTGTTTGTGAAATAAATAATAATATCTTAGAATATGCCAGTGTTAATCCTGATTCTGTAGGCATGGGTACAACAATTGTAATAGCTCTTTTAACTCATGATTATTTAATTTTTGGTAATATTGGCGATTCATCAGGTTTTGTTTTAAAAAATAATAAATTATATAAAGTAACCAAAGATCATACTTTAGTTAATCTTTTAGTTCAAGCTGGTAATTTAACTGAAGAAGAAGCTAAATTTCATCCTAAAAAAAATGTTTTAATGAAAGCTTTAGGAGCTGCTGAAAAATGCGAATTAGATATATTTGATGTAGTTGATATGACATTTGATAGTATTCTTCTTTGTAGTGATGGCCTAACCAATATGTTAACAAATGAACAAATAGAAAAAGTTTTAAATGCTCCAGATTTAGAAATAGAAGAAAAAGTAAGTAAATTAATTCGCAAATGTAATGCACGTGGGGGAACTGATAATATTTCAATTGCTTATTTAGTAGTAAATGAAGGGAGCCACCAAAAATGATAATGAAAGGGCAAAAAATTAGTGATAGATACCAAATAATTAAAGAAATAGGGGAAGGTGGTATGGCTAACGTTTATTTAGCATACGATACCATTTTAGACCGAAATGTTGCAGTTAAAATATTACGTGGTGATTTATCCAATGATGAAAAATTTGTAAGGCGTTTTCAAAGAGAAGCTTTATCTGCTAGTAGTTTATCTCATCCTAATATTGTTGAAGTTTATGATGTTGGTGAAGATAATGGTGAATACTATATTGTCATGGAATATATTGAAGGTAAACATTTAAAAAGCTTACTAAAAAGAAGAGGTAAACTTACTTTAAGTGAAGCTGTAGATATAATGCTTCAAATCACAGATGGTATGGGAGTTGCTCATGATTCCTATATAATCCATCGTGATATTAAACCTCAAAATATTATGATATTAGAAAATGGCTTAGTAAAAATAACCGATTTTGGAATTGCTATGGCCATGAATGCCACTCAATTAACTCAAACTAATTCGGTCATGGGTAGTGTTCATTATTTACCACCTGAACAAGCAAGTGGTCAAGGTTCAACTTTACAAAGTGATATATATTCTATGGGAATAGTTATGTATGAATTAATTACCGGCGAGCTTCCTTTTAAAGGTGATAATGCTGTTGAAATAGCTTTAAAACATTTAAAAGAACCTATACCAGATATTAAAGAAAAGGTACCTAATATTCCTAATAGCATTGTCAATATTATCAAAAAAGCTACAGCCAAAAATCCAAAAAATAGATATCAAGATGCCAGAGAAATGCATGAAGATTTAAAAACATGTTTAGATGATTCAAGAGCTTTAGAGCCAATAATAACCTTCAAATATTCTGAAGCTGATACTGATGATGCTAAAATAATGAAAATGGTTAAAAAAGAAAAAGAAACACAAGAAAATAAAAAAGAAGAAACAGAAGAAATAATCGCAAAGAAAATAACGGGTGATGATTTGAAAAAGCAAAATAAATTATTAATAATATTAGCCTTTATTTTTACCGGTTTAATCGTCGGTATTACAGCATTAGTAGTCTTTATGCCAATTTTAACAAATGGTTCTCAAAATAAAGTTCCTGATGTTACTGGCTTATCTATCAGTGAAGCTATTGACAAACTTCAAGATGAAGGTTTTAAAGTAGCCGATAAAGAAGAAGAAATATCTTCTGCCGATATAAGTGAAGGTTTAGTAGTTAAAACTAATCCAGCGATTGGTTCTAAACGTAAAAGTGGAACCGAAATAACTTTATATGTATCCATTGGTGATACTCAAGTTACCATTGAAGATTATACAGGTAAAAGTTATTTAGAAATAAAAGGTAAATTAGAAGCATTAGGTTTAAATGTTATGATTGAAAAGAAAAAAGTTGAAAATAGTAAAGATTCTAAATATGAAGATGGTAAAATAATTGAACAATCAATTAAACCTGGAGAAAAATTATCAGTAGGATCTGCTATAACTTTATATATTCCTGATATTATCAGTTCTTATCCTGATTTTACTAGTGGTAATTATACAATATCAGATATTAAAGATTTTGCCGATAAATATGAACTTGAATTAGAAATAGAATATCGTCAAACATCAGAATATGAACCAGGAACAATCATATATCAATCACGTTCTAAAGGTAGTACCATCGTAGCGGGTCAAACTTTAAAAGTTCGTATCGCTGAAACACCAGATGTTGATACTGATGATGAACTAGCTGAACCAGATGACTGTGGAGGATTATGTTAAAAGGAAGAATAATAAAAAATATAAGTGACATATATACTGTTAAAGCTAATGATACTTTATATGAATGTAAAGCTCGAGGTAAGTTTCGTAATTTAAAACTTACCCCTTTAGTAGGGGATATTGTTGAATTTAATGAATTAGAAAATTATATTTTAACAATTTTACCTCGAAGTAATTATTTAGAAAGACCTAGTATAAGTAATATTAATATAGCTTTAATTGTAACTAGTTTAAAAAAACCAGATTTATCTTTAAATTTACTTGATAAAGAAATAAGTAGTATTATTCTAGCTAATATTGAACCTGTAATTTGTTTTACTAAATTAGATTTAGGAACCAAAGAAGATTTAAAAGAATTAAAAAAATTAACCAAATATTATGAAAAAATTGGTATCAAAGTTTTTAATAATCAAAACTTACCAAAATTAATTAAATATTTAAAAGGTAAATATGTTGTTTTAACTGGTCAAACAGGAGCCGGTAAATCAAGTTTAATAAATAAAATAGAACCAACTAAAAACATCAAAGTAGGACAAATAAGTGAAGCTTTAAACCGGGGAAAACACACAACTAGACATACTGAATTTCATAATATTAAAGATATCTATATTGCTGATACTCCTGGTTTTTCTGCTTTAGATTTAACTAAATATAGTTTAGAAGAAATAAAAGAAAGCTTTAAAGAATTTCAAAATATTTCATGTGAATATAAAGATTGTAAACATTTAAAAGAACAAAATTGTGGTGTTAAAAAAGAAGTTATGAAAGGTCATATTTTACAAAGTCGTTATGATAATTATCTAAATTTTATAAAGAAGGTGAATTAATGCAATTATCAGTTTCTTATTTATCAAGTAAATATTCTAAAGAACAAACAATAAAAATGCTTGAAAATACTAATATTAATTATCTTCATGTTGATTTAATGGATGGAGGTTTTGTTCCTACCAAAAATTTTACTATAAGTGAAGTATTAAATTTATTAAAAGATCATTCTAAACCTTTAGATATTCATTTAATGACTTTTGATCCCATAATTTATATTAAAGATTTAATTACTTTAAAACCTGAATATATAACTTTTCATATTGAAGCAACAAAAGATATAGTAAATACCATAAAATTTATTAAAAATCATAATATTAAAGTTGGACTTACCTTAAAACCAACTACTGATTTATTAGAATTAATGCCTTATTTACCATTTATTGATTTAGTATTAATCATGAGTGTAAATCCCGGCCAAGGCGGTCAAGAATTTTTACCTAAATCTCTAAATCGTTTAACAGAATTACTTAAAATTCGCCAAGAAAATAATTTAAATTTTAAAATATCGATGGATGGTGGCATTAACAATGAAAATATTAAAGATTTACAAGCCTTAGATATTGCCGTAGTAGGTTCTTATATTTGTAAATCATCAGATTATCAAAAAAGTATTAATCATTTAGGTTTCTAAATGGTTTTTTTAAATTTTTTACTTTTTTATTTGGAAAAAATGGTAAATAATGCTATAATAATAACTAAAGGCAGTAGATGAAAATGAAATTTAGTGAAGTAAACCGAAATGAACTTAGTCCTATGATGAAACAATACATGGAAATTAAAGATCAATATAAAGAAGAATTATTATTTTTTCGTTTAGGAGATTTTTATGAATTATTTTTTGAAGATGGCCTTATAGCATCTCGTGAATTAGAACTTACATTAACTGGTAAAAATGCTGGTTTAAAAGAGCGAATTCCCATGTGTGGTGTTCCTTTCCACAGTGTTACTCCTTATATTGAAAAATTAATTGAAAAAGGATATAAAGTAGCAATATGTGAACAATTAGAAGATGCTAAAAACACTAAAGGAATGGTTAAAAGAGGAGTTACTGAAGTATTATCTAAAGGCACCATTGTTAATTTAGAATCATTAAGTGAACATGATAATAATTATATTGCTTCATTACTAGATTTAGAATATATCTATTTACTTACTTATGCTGATATTTCAACTGGAGAATTAAAAAGTTTAAGTATAACTCATCATCAAGATCGATTACTAAATGAAATATTACATTTAAATATTAAAGAAATAATTTTAGAAAATGAAAAAGATATAGAACTTATTAATACTTTAAAAAATACTTATAGTATTGAAGTATCAATATCAAATGAATTTTTAACTGAAGGTTATGAAAACTTAATTGAAAGTGTAACTGATAATCGTGTTAAACAAGGTTTAAGACATTTACTTTATTATTTAGTTATTCGCGAATTAAAAGATTTAAGTCATATTTCTAAAATCGAAATAGTAAATAAAAATGATTATTTAGAAATGGATGTTCATTCTGTTCGTAATTTAGAATTAATAGAAACTTTAAGATTAAAAGAAAGAACTTATTCTTTACTTTGGTTATTAGATAAAACTAAAACAGCCATGGGTTCTAGAAAATTAAAAAATTGGTTATTAAATCCTTTAAAAGATAAAACTTTAATTGAAAGCCGTTATGCAAAATTAGAAATTTTAAATAATGAATTTATTTTAAAAGATGAATTAAGAGATTTATTATATGAAATATATGATTTAGAAAGATTATGTGCTAAAGTTATCACTGGTAATTTAAATGCTCGTGATTTATTACAAATAAAAAATTCTTTAGGAGTATTACCCCGTCTTAAAGATATTATTAAAGATTTAAAATTTGATTATGAAATTAATACCCATAGAGATCTTTATGATTTATTAGAAAAAAGTATTTATGAAAATCCCCCTTTAAGTATTAAAGAAGGTTATTTAATAAAAGATGGATATAACAAAGAATTAGATGAACTTAAAAGTATTAGATCAGGAGGTAAAGATTTCTTAAATGAATTTGAAGCCAAAATAAAAAGAGAAACTGGTATTAAAAATCTTAAAGTAGGTTTTAATCGAGTATTTGGTTATTATATTGAAGTATCTAAAGGTCAAGCAAGCAATGTAAGTAAAGAACTTGGTTGGGAACGTAGACAAACATTAACTAATGCCGAAAGATTTATATCACCTGAATTAAAAGAAAAAGAAAGTTTAATTTTAAATGCCGAAGAAAAAATCTTTGAACTAGAATATAATCTATTTTGTGAAATAAGAGATGTAATTAAAAAAGAAGTATTAAATATTAAAAAAACAGCAGATATTATTAGTGAAATAGATGTTTTAGCAAGTTTAGCTGTTTGTAGTGAAGAATATAATTTAAAAAAACCAACTTTAAACGAAAATAATATAATTGATATTGAAGAAGGAAGACATCCTGTAATTGAAAAAGTAAGTAATGATATATATGTTCCTAATGATGTAAAAATGGATAAGCAAACTGATATTCTTTTAATAACGGGTCCTAATATGAGTGGTAAATCAACTTATATGCGTGAAGTAGCTATTATAATTATTATGGCTCAAATGGGCTCTTTTGTTCCTGCTAAAAAAGCTAATTTACCAATTATTGATAAAATATTTACACGTATTGGAGCTAGTGATGATTTAGTAAGTGGTGAATCAACTTTTATGGTTGAAATGAAAGAAGCAAGAAATGCTATAATTAATGCTACTTCCCATAGTTTAATTTTATTTGATGAACTTGGAAGAGGAACAGCTACTTATGATGGTATGAGTATAGCTAGAGCAATATTAGAATATATAGCCATTAATATAAAATGTAAAACTTTATTTTCAACTCATTATCATGAACTTACTACTTTAGATAAAGAATATCCTAATATTAAAAATGTCCATGTTGCCGCTAAAGAAGAGGGGAGCATGATTACTTTTCTTCATAAAGTTGAAAATGGCCCAGCCGATAAAAGTTATGGTATCCATGTAGCAAGACTTGCTAAAATGCCCGAAGATTTACTTTTAAAAGCCGAAACTATTTTAAAAGCTTATGAAAGTAATGCTAAAGAACCAAAAGATAACAATATTCAACTTACAATGAATTTTGAAACTAAACCTGAAACCAAAGATGAATTAAGAGAAAGATTAAAACAAATAGATCCTCTTCATTTAACTCCAATGGACGCTATAAATATATTATTTGAATTAAAAGATTTAAAATAATATTTGACTTTTTAATAAAATTATGATATATTCTAAGTATAAAAAAGTCGGAGTACCCAAGCCGTAAAGTGGGAGCTAAAAAAGTCGGAGTACCTAAGCCGTAAAGTTGGAACTAAAAAAGTAATTAGATTAATTTCTAATTTTTTTTATTTTCAAAAAGTTTACTTATTTAAAATTTTTAAATATTTATATATTTATATTAATAATAATATAAAACTCTTAATATTGTTTATTTTTCCCTAAAATACGCCAAAAATTGGCAATTTTTGTATCTTGTTTTATCATCTTTTTTGTCTTATAATTAAAGAGATTTTTAAAGTAAAATTTTGAAAAAGAAGTTATACTTCATAGAATAAAATGATTTAAACTAGTAAAATAAATAATGGAGAGTGAATATAAATGACGACATTTAAAAGAGATTTTAAGTTTAATCCTCATATAATTGAAGTAGTAGCTAAAAATGTTCGAAAGTATCGAAAAATAGAAGGTATTACTCAAGAACAATTATCAACTGATATAGGTATTTCAAATGATTTTTTAAGAAGATTTGAAACAACTTTAGGTAAAGAGGGCATGTCTTTATATACATTATATAAGATTTCTGTAGTCTTAAATGTAACAATGGATAAATTTTTTGAGGAATAAATATTTAAAAAAAGATATTTAACTAAACTTGAAAATATGGAGGATTAAAAAATAAAATTTAATTATAAATAGGAATAATTTTTAAAATAATTATTGAAAAAACAATATAATATTGTATAATTTAAAAAGGGTATATCTATAAATGTAGAACACTTTTTTGTCTCCGTATAACTTTAACAGCAATGCTAACGTGTTCATCGTGAATAACAATGGCAACCTCGACTGGAACAACGTGAACAACACTTTTGGTGTGCGCCCAATATCCTTTTAAAACTCATATACTTGATTAAGGTTTAGTATAGCAGAATTAGGATACAAGATATATCCTAAGGTAACTTAAAAAAATAATACTGATGTTTTAAGTCTTGAATTTAAAACTAATACAGTATTTTTTTTATTTGTTTACAATACTTTTTGGATAAGGTTTTCTTTCATCAGTAAGATATAATAAATAATCAATTGAAGTATTATAATATTTTGCTAATTTTACTAAAACATCAACGGGTATATTTATTTTTTCCAATTCATATTTACTATAATTTGATTGATCAACATTTAAAAAACTAGCAATATCTTTTTGATATAAATCTTTATCTTCTCTTATTTCTTTTAATCTATTCATAAAGACCTCCATATTAAAATATTATCATAGTTAAAATATAACTATTGACAAAAAGGTATATTTTACCTATAATATAAATATAAATTATAATTTTCTAATATACATGAGTATGAGAATTTTAAAAAAGAATGGAGAGATATAATGAAAAAAACAAATATTAAATTTGAAACTTTACATAGAGGCTTTAACTTTAAAAAAGTTTTTATAGGATTAGTAGTAATAGTAGTCATAGGGAGTGTAGTAATATTAAGAGGAAGTAAAGCAAATTATACATATCAAGAAATAATACCATTTGCCGAAGGAGAAGTCCATATAAAGAAATATGATTTTAAAATAATGGCAATGTATCAGCAAACACAAGCAGGTACAAGTAATTATAAAGAAATAACAACAATGCCAGGAAGTGATTATGTAATAAATACTACTCAAAGTGGATGTTATAAAGATTCAAATAAACAAAATAAAGATAATGATGCAATACTAAAAACAATAAATGGAAATCATACCATAGCAAATTTATTAAAAGAAGATAAATGTTATTTATATTTTGATATAGATAATAAAGTAAAAACAGTTAATGATATAATATTAAGATATCAAACAATAAAAACAAGAACGAGCTTTAGTAGTACAGTAACAGATACAACAGAAAAAACAATATATAAATCAGCCAATATAGAGCAATATGATGATTATGGGCAAGTATATTACTTTGCAGGAAACCCAACCGATAATTGGGTAAAATTCGGACAATTAAAAAGTGAAAGTGCACCAATCTGGTGGCGAATCATAAGGATAAACGGCGACGGTTCAGTTCGAATAATATATTCGGGAACAGGGAGTGCGGCAACAACAGAAACTCAATTAAGCCTAAAAGCGTTCAATAATGATTATAGTAATAATGCCTATGTAGGGTTTAAATATAAATTAAATGAATTACATGGAACAGAAACAGATAGTACAATAAAAGGAGTATTAGATACATGGTATACAAGTACAAGTAATTTATCAAGTTTATCATCAAAGATAGATGGAAATGTAGGATTCTGTGGAGATAAGACAACAACAAGTGGAAGTGGAACAGGAACAACAGAAACATATTATGGAGCATATAATAGGCTATATACAAATAAAAAACCAACATTTAAATGTAGTGATAGTAATGATTTATATACAACAAGTGAATCAAGTCAAGGAAATCAAGCATTAACAAATCCAATAGGACTAATAACAGCAGATGAAGTAGCGTTTGCAGGAGGAGTAAATCAAACTGAAAATAAGCAATTTTATTTATATATGAATAGCGATTATTGGACCATGTCTCCGTCTAACTTTAGCAGTAAGTATGCTAGAGTGTTTGAAATAACTTACACAGGCAAAATAGATAGTGTACGCGTGATTAATCCTTATGGTGTGCGCCCTGTCATAAATTT
>CANQMC010000030.1 GCA_947624855.1 uncultured Bacilli bacterium
TATATTTTATATTACTATTAAAGGTATTTGTTCCTTTAAATATTAAATCAAATAATATTGGTTCATTTGCTCCTGTTCCTTTTACTTTTACTTTTACTAATTCTTTATGACCGGGATACATATCTTGATCATTAAAGTTTACTATTCCTTCTGCTTCTACTGTTGCTGTTGCAGGATCTGCTGTTTTAGATGTTAATGATGCTCCTTTTCCGTTTACTGTTGATGTTGCTGTAAAATAGGCATATGATATTCCTGTACTTATCAATAATACTACTACTAAGTAGATTATTACTTTTTTACTTTTTAATATTTCCATTGTTACTCTCCTTTACTATTGTTGAAACATTCCAACTTATACTAAAAATTATACAATAGAAAAGAGTGATTGTCAACGCATATTTAACTATTACCTACCTTATATATTATATTTTTAATTAATTTGAGAAAATATTTTTGGAGGTATGTTATGCAAAATTATGAATTAGATTATTCAAGAATAAAAGAATTAAGAATTAAAAATAATTTAACTCAAGCAAATATGGCTGATATTTTAAATATTAAAAAACCTACTTATACTCAATTTGAAAATATGAAAAGAGAAATTTTTCCTATTGAAAGAATAAATGAAATAGCAAATTATTTTAATGTTTCTTTTGATTATTTATTTAAATTAAGTAATAATGAAAAAATTAAAATTAAAAGAGTGAAACTTAATTCTAAATTAATTGGTGAAAGATTAAGAGATATTAGAAAAGAAAATAAATTATATCAAGAAACTCTAGCTAATGAAATAAGTTCTAGTATAGCTTTAATTAGTCAATATGAAAGTGGTAAAAGATTACTTTCTTTAACTTTTGGTTTTGTTATATGTAAAAAGTTTAATATATCAATGGATTATTTATATGGTAAAGTTGATAAACCTAAATATTTAAATAAAAATTAATTTTTTTCGACATATTTAGCTATTTCTTTTAATAAATAATTCTTCTTTTTGGGTTGTAGAAGTGTTATAATTGTTTATAGGTGATTTTGATGAATAAAAAAGTTATTATTATAATTATTAGTGTTATTGTGTTTATTGGTTTATTAATTGGGGGTATATCTTTATATAAATATATAAGAATTAAAACAGCTGTTGTTAAAATTGAATTAAAAGATGATCTAAATGTTGAATTTTTAAGTGATGTTAAAGTATCAGATTTTATAGAAAGTATTAATGGAAAAATAGTAAAAGATTATAAAATAAATACTAAAAAACTTGGGAAAAAAGTTATTAAATATGAATATATAAATGAAGATAATATTAAATTAAAAGAAGAATATACTTTAAATATTGTGGATACGGTAGCTCCTTTAGTTTGGCTTGGTTCATCTTATTCAGTAATGGTTGGAAGTGAAGATAAACTTTTAGATAATATTTTATGTGGTGATAATTATGATAATAATCCAAAATGTGAAATTATTGGGGATTATGATTTAAATACTGCTGATAGTTATGATGTAGTTTTTAAAGCTACCGATAAAAGTGGAAATATAACTGAAAAAAAGTTTATTTTAAATGTTAAAGAACCAAAGAAAAATAATAGTAGTAATAATAACAATAATAATGTTAATCCACCAGTTAAAACTTTATTTAGTGATATTGTTAAAAATTATAAAACAAAAGATACAGAGATTGGTATTGATATTTCTGAATGGCAAGGGGTTGTAGATTTTAATAAATTAAAGGAAGCTGGAGTTGAATTTGTCTTTATTAGAGTGGGTGGTACTAAAGGAATTAACGGTGAATATTTTTTAGATAGTAAATTTGTGGATAATATTAAAGGGGCTAATGAAGCTAATATTCCGGTTGGTATTTATTTTTATTCTTATGCTAATAGTAAAGAAAGCGCTATAAAAGATGCTAAATGGATCTTAAAACAAATTAAAGATTATAAAGTTGATTTACCTATTGCTTTTGATTGGGAAAATTGGAGTTTTTATAATGAATTTAATTTAAGTTTCTTTGGACTTACAGATATGGCTAATAGTTTCTTAAATGTTTTTAAAAGTAAAAGTTATCAAGGTTTACTTTATAGTAGTAAAACTTATTTAGATAATATTTGGTTAGAGACAGATTATCCAATATGGTTAGCTCATTATGTTTCTAATACATCTTATAAAGGTAATTATAAATATTGGCAAATATGTAATGATGGTAAAGTTTCAGGTATAGATACAGATGTAGATATAAATATTAGATATAAATAATATATTATATTGGTGATTTAAATTAAAACAATTGGAATTATTTTAAGAGAAGATGAAAATATTTTAGGTATTAGAAAAGATATATTTGAGGTTTTAAAAAAATTTAATATTAATACAATTGGAATACCTATAACTAATAATTTTTTACAAATTAAAGAAGCTTTAAATTTATGTAATGGTATTATTTTAACTGGAGGTAATAAAATAATTGCTAATGATTATTTACTTGTTAATTATTTATATGAAAATAATATTCCAACTTTAGGTATTTGTTTAGGAATGCAAGTGATGGTTGAAACTTTTAATAATAATTTAGAAATTAAAATAGATAAACATTATTCTTTAAATAATTATGTTCATAAAGTTTATATTAAACCTAATACTTTATTAGCTAAAATACTTAATAAAAAAGAAATAATAGTTAATTCAAGACATAATTATTGTATTTTAAAACCTAATTTTAAGATAAATGCTTTAAGTAATGATAAGATAATTGAAGGAATTGAAGATAATACCAAAACTTTCTTTTTAGGAGTACAATGGCATCCTGAAAGTTTAAATGATAATAATAGTTTTAAAATATTTAAGTATTTTGTTTCTTGTATTTAAAAAAAAGATAGTAAATTATCTTTTTTCATAAAAACTTTTAATAGATGTTAATATGCGATTTAAATTTTCTTCATTAAATGGTTTATTTAAAACATCTAATATTGGATAACTAAAAGCTTTTTTGATTGTTTCATTAGTATCATCACCAGTAATAATAACAACAGGTATTTTTTCTAATAAATCATTTGTTTTTAAATATTCTAAAACTTCAAAACCATCAGAACTAGGCATATTTAAATCAAGTAAAATGGCATATAATGAATTATTTGCGATTGTATCAACTGCTTCTTTACCATTATTTGCTTTAATTATTTTATATTTATTACTAATATTTTTTTCAATAAAATTTAAAATTATACTAGAGTCATCGGCCACTAAAATAGTATTAGATGTAGGGCCTTCAAAATATTGATTTAATAAATCTTGGATACTAGTTATAGTATTTTGTAAATTATTAAAGTTTTCATTGATAAATTCACCATTACCTTCTTTACCTTTTAATTCATGCTCTAAAAAGACTTCAGCTTCTTTCATAAAACCAAAATATTTGCATTCACTTTTAATACTATGAGATAAAATACCATAGTTATTCCAATCATTATTATTTTTATAATAATTTAAATTATTTAATTTTTCTTCTAATGAATCTTTAAATTCTTTTAAGTTTTCATTGTAAGAATCCATATCTCCCCAAAATTCTAAACTTTCATCAACTAGTACCTCATGTTCTTTTAATAATTCTACTTTCATTTCTTACCTCCTAAAAATTTATTTAAAACTTTGTTTAATAAATATCGATCAATTGGTTTAGATAAATAATCATTAAAACCTGCAGATTTATATTTTTCATCTGTTCCTTCAATGGCATCGGCAGTTAAGGCAATTACAGGAATATTAAAGCCCTCTATTTCTTTTAGTTGTCTTAATGTTTCTACTCCATTCATTTTAGGCATCATGATATCCATTAAAATTAAATCAAAGGTTTGTTCTTTAGCTAAACTTAAAGCTTCAAAACCACTGTCGGCTGTTACAACATTAAAGTTATATGGTTTTAATATTTGACAAGCAACTTTTAAATTAATTTTAGAATCATCAACAATTAAGATTTTTTTACCAGTTATAGCACTGTAATCTATTTCAATTTCTTCACTACTTGATTCTGGTATTTCCATACTTACTATTTCTTGCTCTAAGTAAACTCTAAAAGTTGAACCTTCATTGTATTTACTTACAACATTTATTCTTCCCCCCATCATTTCAGTTAGGCTTTTGGTTATAGCAAGGCCTAAACCTGTTCCTTCAACTGTAGTATTTTTATCAGCTTCTAATCTTTCAAATTTATTAAATAATTTATCAATATCTTCTTTTTTAATACCACGGCCTGTATCTTTAACGGAAATATATAATAAACATTTATTTGATTCCATTCGATTAATACAATTAACATTAAAAGTAATTTCACCTTTATCGGTATATTTAGCAGCATTAGTTAATATATTTAAAATTATTTGTTTTACTTTAGCTATATCACCTTTTAAAACTCCTGGTAAATCTTCTGATAAAATCATGTTATATTCAATTGGTTTTTCACCAATTCTAGGTATTATTAATTTGCTTAAAGAATTAAATACTTCCCTTGGATTATATTCTTTAGGTACAATTTCCATTTTATTTGCTTCTATTTTAGATATATCTAATATTCCATTAACTATTTCTAATAAATTATTTGAAGCATCAACAATGTCTTGAGCAAAACCTTTAGTTTCTTCACTTAAATCTTTGGCTTCTAGCATACATTCACTAAAACCAACAATAGCATTAAGGGGTGTTCTTATTTCATGAGACATATTGGATAAAAATTCTGTTTTAGCATGATTGGCTTTTTCGGCAGCATCTTTGGCTAAATTAAGTTGTTCTATCATCTTAACATCAGGATTTTCAATTGTAAAGAACATAATATAATTAATAAAAGTTAATGCAGCTGATATAAAAATTAAATAAGGATTTATTTTAAAAATAATTAAAATTATAATCATAATACCTATCATTGCAAAAATAGGAATATGTCTTTTATCAATTCGTTTTATATTAAATAAAGTAACTCCAATAGATAATAATGTATATATTACACATAATATATATACTAAATTAACTGCAGAACCTTCTACACTGTAATTTCCATCAATAGTTATTATTTGTACTTTAGAAAAAAACATAAATAATATAGCAAGAGAATTTAATATAATAAAAGGTGTTGCATATTTTTTAAAATTATTTTTAAAATTTGGAATCGTAATAATCATAGTATAAAAAAACAAACAGGAGAAAAAAGCTATATAAAATATATAATCTATTTTGTTTAAAATAGGAACTACCATTTTTTCTATAGGTGTTACTCCTCCATATGCAAAAGATTGCAATAATGTAACTAAAATACTATCAAAAAGTATACTTATAATCATTACTGAATACATTTTATTTTCTAGTAAACTAATTCTTTCTTTTAAAAAATATACTAATGCAAGTAAACTTGAAAAAAATATTGCACAAGCTGGTAAAAGAACTCCTGACATATTATCACCTATATTATTATATCACATCACATTATTCTTGTAAATTATTCAAAAAGAAAAAACACAATTTGTGTTTTAAAATCTTCTTTGGTAATCTTCTAATTTTCTTTGTTTTACTAATTTTTGAGCATATAATACGTCTCCACAATTTTCAGGAGTAATCGAAGCTTTAGCAATATTTTCAAATACATCTTCTGGTCTAACTTTATCTTTTGGTCTAAAATCTGCTGGACCTGCCTCAATTGAAGAATCATATCCGGTGACAGTAGTTAATAGATCTTTTAAATAAATTTCATATGCATCATGAGAAGTAAAACCATTTTCTAAATCTTCTTCTTTAGCACCATTTAAAATTGCTCTTTGCTTATAAAATTCCATTAATTCATCTCTAGTCATTTTACCATACTTTTCCATCATTAGATGATACCAAGTAGCTATAACATCTCTTAAATATGATAATCCTTCTTTTTCTGTAAATTTAGTTAAATCAATTGGATCATCAATAACTGTATGGATAGGATTAATTTCTTTTGGAATCTTTTGAGTAGCATCTTTAATATAATGAACCATTGGAACAACTTTTATTCCTTTTTCATTAGCTACTCGGTATACTCCATTCCAAAAATCAAGTAAATAATTATTTGGTGATTTACACCAAACACCTTCTGGATAATATAACACATCTGAACCAAAATCTATAGCTCTTTCTAATTTTGCTACTGAAGCTTTTTTACTTTCACTAGATTTCCGATTAACTAATATTGAACCTACTAAATAAGCTAATATACCATCACTTGTATTAAAATATAAAGGTATACTTCCAAATAATAAACAAAGTGGTCTTTTAGCCGCTACGATAGAAGCTAAAGCATCATCTTTAAAATGATGATTAGGAGTCCATAAAACTGGTTCGTTTGGTAGTATAATACCTTTATCAGGTGTTGTATCATTAGGATTTCTAAGTTCATTTCTATTTTCAAATACTTGATCAGAACTCATAAATTTATAACCTAATTTTTTAATTAATTTACCAATTGTCATATGTCGAAGTTTTAAACTTGTTTTACCTAATACTTTATCAACATCAGAATCTAATAATTTGCCTAAATGTTTCATATTAAACGGAAATAGTTTAGAAGGTATAAAATCATCACCGACTATATCTACAAATCCACTTAATTGACTTTTGTATTTTTCTAAAAAATCTTCAATTTTTCTAATTTCTTTTTCAGAAACTAAAGCTTCTCTTAACCTTTTTAATTCTTCTGCAGTAAGTTTTCCATCAAAATCTTTAATCATAATTACCTCGTTTCTATTAATAACTATAGTATATATTTTTTAAAATTGCAAGTATTAGTTGTATTTCTTGTATCAAATATGATACAATATTAATGGTGGTATTATGGACTATGATATTAATTATATTGAATCATCTTATGATCCTTATGAATTAAATGAAATATTTATTAAAGAATTTATTCGTTTTCGTAAAGAAAATAATTTAACTCAAGATTTATTTTCTAAATTTTCTAATGTGTCTCGAGAAAAAATAGCAAGAATTGAAAATAGATCTCATTCCCCTTCTGTTTTAAGCTTATTAAAAATATTAGGCCCTATTGGTTATACGATTAAAATTGAAAAAGTAAAGAAGAAATAAAAGTTTTTAATTGACTTTTCCTTTATCAATGTTTATAATTTTGACTAGAATTATTGAAAAGAGGTATCTTTATGAATGAATATAAAAAAATAGAAGAAAAATGGCAAAAAAGATGGGCTGATGAACATGTTTTTGAAGCTTCAAATAACAGTGAAAAACCTAAATATTATGTTTTAGTAGAATTTCCTTATCCAAGTGGATCAGGTTTACATGTAGGTCATGTTAGAAGTTATTCCGCTCTTGATTCTTTAGCTAGAATGAAAAGAAGACAAGGTTATAATGTATTATTCCCAATGGGTTGGGATGCTTTTGGAGCTCCAGCAGAACAATATGCGATTAAAAATCATATTCATCCTTCTTTAGCTGTTAAAGAAAATATTAAAACTTTTAAAAGTCAAATTGAATCTTTAGGTATTTCTTTTGATTGGTCAAGAGAATTTTCAACGACTGATCCTGAATATTATAAATGGACTCAATGGCAATTTTTAAAATTTTATGAACATGGAATGGCTTACAAAGCTAAAAAAGATATAAATTGGTGTCCTAATTGTAAAACTGGTTTATCTAATGAAGATGCTGCAGGTGGTGTTTGTGAACGATGTGGAAGTAAAGTTGTTCAAAAAGAAAAAGAACAATGGATGCTTAGAATGAGTGATTATGCTGAAAGTTTAATTGATGGCTTAAAAGATACAAATTTTGCTGAAAAAATAAAACTTGGTCAAATTAATTGGATTGGTAAAAGTACGGGAGCAGAAGTTAATTTTAAAATTAAAGATACAGATGAAAAAATAATTGTTTATACTACAAGATGTGATACTTTATTTGGTGCAACCTTTATGGTTTTAGCTCCGGAACACCCTATTTTAGAAAAACTTAAAGATAAAATTAAAAATATGGATGAAGTAATTAAATATCAAAAATATGCTAAAGAAAAAACAACTTTTGAAAGAACAGAACTTGTTAAAGAAAAAACAGGAGTTAAACTTGAAGGTATTACGGCAATTAATCCGGTTAATAATGAACCAGTTGAAGTTTGGATTGGTGATTATGTTATGATGGGTTATGGAACAGGCGCTATAATGGCAGTTCCAGCTCATGATGAACGAGATTATGAATTTGCTAAAAAATATAATATTCCAATCATTCAAGTTATTGAAGGTGGAGATATTGATAAAGAAGCTTATACGGGAGATGGGATTCATATTAATTCTGGTTTCTTAGATGGTCTTAATAAAGAAGATGCTATTAATAAAATGATTGAATTTTTAAAAGAAAATAATCTTGGTAATGAAAAAGTAAATTATAGATTACAAGATTGGATATTCTCTAGACAAAGATTCTGGGGTGAACCTATTCCTTTAGTTTACTGCGATAATTGTGGTTGGGTTCCTGTTAAAGAAGAAGAATTACCAGTTTTACTTCCTGATGTTGCAGAATATGAACCAACTGATGATGGTGAAAGTCCTCTTGCTAAAATTACAGATTGGGTTAATACAACTTGTCCTAAATGTGGCGCTCATGCCAGAAGAGAAACTGATACAATGCCAAATTGGGCAGGATCTTCTTGGTATTTCTTAAGATATATGGATGCTCACAATGATAAAGATTTTGCTAGTCAAGAAGCTTTAAAATATTGGGGTAAAGTTGATTGGTATAATGGAGGAATGGAACATACAACTAGACATTTATTATATGCTCGTTTTTGGAATCAATTTTTATACAATATTGGTTTAGTTCCTAACAGTGAGCCAATAAATACTCGGGTTTCTCATGGAATGATTTTAGGAGCAAATAATGAAAAAATGAGTAAATCAAAAGGTAATGTTGTAAATCCAGATGATATTGTTAATGAATTTGGAGCGGATACTTTAAGAACATATGAAATGTTTATTGGAGATTATGAAAAAGATGCAGCTTGGAGTACAGATTCTTTAAAGGGTTGTAGAAGATTCTTAGATCGGGTTATTCGTCTTCAAAATAAATTAAATGATAAAGATGGTTATACTGATGAAGTAATTGTTCATAAAACTATTAAAAAAGTTACTAATGATATTTTAAATATGAAATATAATACAGCAGTATCAAGCTTAATGATTTTAACTGGAGCTTATGAAAAAGAAGAAAGTATAACTAAAGATGATTATAAAGTATTATTAAGCTTATTAAATCCAATTGCACCTCATATTACTGAAGAATTAAATGAACAAAATAAATTAGGTGAAATGTTAGCTAAAATGCCTTGGCCAACTTATGATGAAGAAAAAACCATAAGTAATACTTTTGAAATTGGAGTTCAAGTAAATGGTAAATTAAGAGGAAGTATCATTACTAATGAGGGTGAAAGTAATGAAGAAATATTAAAAAAAGTTTATGAACTTGATAATATTAAAAGAAATATTGAAGGAAAAACAATTATTAAAGAAATTGTTATTCCAAATAAAATTGTTAATATAGTAATAAAATAGAAAGAGGTAGAAATGGAAACAATAATTACAGGGATTCAACCATCTGGTAATTTAACGTTAGGTAATTATATTGGGGCAATTAAACAAATGGTTAATTATCAAAATGATTATAAAACTTATATGTTTATTGCGGATATGCATGCGATTACTGTATATCAAGATCCTGAAAGATTACATAAAAATATTCGAGAAGTAGTAGCGCTTTATTTAGCATGTGGAATAGACCCTAAAAAGGTAACAATTTTTATTCAATCAGAAAATCCTTATCATGCTAATGTATCTTGGATGCTTGAATGTGTAACTCCACATGGAGAACTTTCAAGAATGACGCAATTTAAAGATAAAAGTAGTAAACATTTAAATTTCAATGCCGGTTTATTTACTTACCCTATTTTAATGGCTGCCGATATTTTAATTTATGATGTTGATTATGTTCCAATAGGAATTGATCAAAAACAACATGTGGAATTAGCAAGAAATATTGCGGAAAGGTTTAATAAAAAATATGGCGAAACTTTTAAAATACCAGATGTTAAAATATCAAAAACAGGAAAAAAGATTTTAGATTTACAAGATCCTACTAAAAAAATGAGTAAATCTGAAAATAATCCTAAAGGGGTTATATATATGTTAGATGATGAAGATGTAATTAGAAAAAAAATTATGAGTGCCACTACTGATAGTGAATGTGAAATTAAATATGATGAAGAAAATAAACCAGGTATATCTAATTTAATGAATATATGTTCTTCTATGAGTGGTTTAGATATTTTAGATATTGAAAAGAAATTTAAAGGAAAAAATTATGGTGAATTTAAAACTTTTGTAGCAGATGTTGTAATTAAAGAATTAATTAAAATAAAAGAAAAGTATTTAGAATATTTAAATAGTCCGGAATTAGATAAAATATTAGAAGATGGAGCTAAAATTACAACAGAAATAGCAAAGAAAAAATATTTACTTGTTAAAGAACGATTGGGTCTTTATAGATAGGAGAAATATGGAACTTAGTAAGGTAATTGAAAATAGAAGAAGTATTAGACATTTTAATAATGAAGAAATTAAAAAAGAAGAAATTGCTGAAATTTTAAAATATGGAACATTAGCTCCTTCAGCTAAAAATAGACAACCTTGGAATTTTGTTGTAATTTATAATGATAAAGATTTAAAAAAGAAAATAGCAGATATTTTAAAGAATAAATATGAAGCAGCTGCTTTAACAAGTGAAGTTATTGCAACTTCTCAAGCTTTAATTTTAGTTTATGGTGAGATTGATGATTTAATATTTGATGTTCAATCTATTGGAGCTTGTATTGAAAATATGTGTTTAAAAGCTTATGATATGAATATTGGTTCTCTTTGGATTGGCTTTATATTACAAATTGAAAAAGAATTACAAGAATTATTAAATACACCTTCCAAACATAAATTAATTGCAGCTTTGGCTCTGGGACATTACGATCATAATCCTAGTCCAAAAAATCGTATTGATTATCAAAATATTACAGTTTGGTTATAGAACTATTAATTAATTTTAATAGTTTTATTTTCGATATATTTGTAATAGGCAAAACTTAAAAAACTTGATATAATATATTAAAAAATAAAGGTGATAAAATGAACAGATATGAAAGTACAAAAAAAGTAGGAATATTAGGAATAATTGGTAATATATTCTTACTTATTATAAAATTAATTGTTGCTTTATTTAGTCATAGTCAAGCTTTAATCGCGGACGCTATAAACTCGGCTGGTGATATTTTTTCTTCTATTATGACTTATATTGGAAATAAAATAGCTTGCACTCCCAGTGATGATGATCATAATTTTGGCCATGGTAAAGCTGAATATATTTTTTCTTTACTTATAAGTGTTTTCATGCTATTTATTGCTTGTAAATTATTTGTTGATTCTATTATTTCAATAATTATGCAAAAACAATTTATTTTTTCTTATTATTTAATAGTAGTTTGTATTATTACTATTATTATTAAATTTTTATTATATATTTATGCTAAATCAGCTTATGAAAAACATAATAATATTTTAATAAATGCTAGTATGAAAGATCATAGAAATGATATGATTCTTACTTGTGGTACTTTATTTTCAGTTATATTAGGTTATTATGGCTTTTATTTTGTTGATGGTTTAATTGGTGCGATTATTTCTATTTATATTTTACTGAGTGGTTTAAGTATTTTTTTAGAAAGTTATAAAATACTTATGGATATATCTTTAAATAAACATGAAAAAGATGAAATTATTAATTTTATTTTAAAAGATAAAAGCATAATAAAAGTAACAGACTTTTATACAGTGTCTATTGGATATAAATATATAGCTATATTAACAATAAATGTTGATGGTAATCTAAGTACTTATTCTTCACATGATATTGCTGATAAATTAGAATTAAATATTACAAAGAATTTTAAAAAAATATATAAAACAATTATTCATGTTAACCCTATCTAACAATACTTTTGGGATAGGGTTTTCTTTCATCTGTTCGATATAATAAATAATCAATCGAGGTGTTATAATAATCTGCAAGAACATGTAATATTTCAATAGGAATATTATTATCTTCCATTTCATAATGAGAATAACATCTTTGACTAACATTAATAACTTTAGCTATATCTTTTTGAAGTAAATCTTTATCTTCTCTTATTTCTTTTAATCTGTTCATATTATCCTCCATATTAAATATAATATCATAGACGAATTTAGGCTATTGACACATAGACGAAATTCGGCTATAATATAAATATAAATTATAATTTTCTAATATACATGAGTATGAGAATTTTATAAAAAGAATGGAGAGATAATGTGAAAGATACTGGAATTAAGTTTGAGACACTAAGAAAAGGATTTAACTTAAAAAAAGTTTTTATAGGATTAGTAGTAATAGTAGCCATAGGAAGTGTAGTAATATTAAAAGGAAGTAAAGCTAATTATACATATCAAGAAATAATACCATTTGCTGAAGGAGTAGTAAGAATAAGAAAATCAGATTTAAATTTAATGGCAGTTAATTTACAAAAATCAAAAGGAAGTAGTGAATATACTCCTACTACAAATGTACCAACAAGTGGATATATATTTAATACAACAAAGTCATATTGTACAGTAGATA
>CANQMC010000031.1 GCA_947624855.1 uncultured Bacilli bacterium
TCTAACATATATATTAACATATATCTATTATCTGGATGGGCTATAGCTTCTTTAAACAACCAATCATTTTCTAAAGAGACAAATTTCTTTTCTTTTGTGAACATAGAATCACCTCCTTTTTCAAAAGAAATGACTCTAGTATAACATACAAAAAGTAAGAAATTTGTCGAATCCTATGATATTTGCTAAATTTTATAAATTTTTTTCAAAATTACTTCTTTATTTTAATTCTTTTCTTCTTTTTTGGTCAAATTAGACAAAAAAACTACCTAATGGTAGCTTAAACTAATTCTAATTTAACTTGTAAAGCGTCATCTCCAACACGTTCTTTTAATTTAATAATTCTTGTATATCCTCCATTACGTGTTTCATAACGTTTAGCAAGTTCATTAAATACTTTACTAACAACATCATTATCATTATATAAGAATGCTAAAGCTTTTCTTCTACTAACTAAAGTGCCTTTCTTACCATAAGTAATCATTCTATCAACAAATTTTCTTACTTCTTTAGCTCTTGCTTCAGTTGTAACAATAGATTCATTCATAATAACATCTCTAGTTAAATTAGCTAAAACACTTCTTCTATGTCTTGATTCTCTACTTAGTTTTCTATATAACATGTTTTAACCTCCTTAATCTCGGAACTTAAGTCCCATTTCTGCCACTTTATCAAGTACTTCTTTAAGTGATTTTTTACCTAAATTACGTATCTTAGTAACTTCAACTTCTCTTTTAGAAATAAGATCTTGAACAGTATGAATACCCGCTCTTTTAAGACAGTTGTAAGCTCTAACTGAGAACTCAATTTCTTCAATTGGTGTTTCAAGAGTTTTAGTAATTGTATCAACTTTTTTCTCTTGCATTAAACCTGTAACATCACTAATTGAATTCAAGTCTGTAATAATATTAAAATGTTCAATTAAAATTCTAGCTGCTAAAGCCATTGCTTCTTCTGGTGTCATACTACCATTTGTATTAACTTCCATAGTTAATTTATCATAGTTTTCATTTTGTCCTACCCGAGTAGATTCAACTTCATATTTAACAAGTTCAATTGGTGAATAATTTGAATCAATTGCAATAACTCCTATTTTACTATCATAAAGTTTTTTATTTTCTTTGGCATCAACATAACCACTTCCATTAGCTATTGTAACTTCCATGTCAATT
Source organism: uncultured Bacilli bacterium (assembly GCA_947624855.1). Taxonomy (GTDB): domain Bacteria; phylum Bacillota_I; class Bacilli_A; order RF39; family UBA660; genus Caccenecus. The sequence goes on from CANQMC010000031.1 coordinate 1,173, forward strand.
TTACCACCCTCAACTAAATTACAAATAACAAGTTCAGGATTAATAACTTCAACATCAGCATTAACTTCAAAATCAGCTGCTGTAACAGGACCTTCTGTATCTTTAAATAATCTTAATGTTATAACTTCTTCTGTATGGTTTTTAACAACAACATTTTTAAGTGCTAAAACAATACTAGTAACATCTTCGACTACTCCATCAATTTTTTGGAATTCATGTAAAACTCCTTCAATTTTAACAGAAGTAATTGCACTACCTGGTAAACTTGATAACATAACTCTTCTAAGTGCATTACCAATAGTTGTTCCAAAACCTCTTTCTAAAGGTTCTAATTCAAATTTTCCATAATGACTGCTTTCTTGATATTCCGCAATCTTATATTCTGGTTTTTCAAAACTAATCATATTTCTTCTACCCTTTCTTTATCTAAATTAATTTCTTGGACGTTTTGGTGGACGACATCCATTGTGTGGTACTGGCGTTTCATCAGTAATTGATAAAATTTCAAGTCCCGCAGCTTGTAAAGAACGTATTGCAGTTTCTCTTCCAGAACCTAAACCTTTAACCACAACATCAACTTTTTTAACACCTTGTTCCATTGCAGCTTTAGCGGCAGCATCTGCACTTAATCCTGCAGCATAAGGAGTTTTCTTTTTACTTCCCTTATAACCAATAGTTCCACTAGAAGCCCAAGTAATTACTTTACCATCTTTTTCTGTAATTGTAACAATAGTATTATTATAAGTAGATTGAATATGTGCTACAGCTTCAGGAATATTCTTTTTAACTTTTCTTTTTCTTCTATTATAAGCCATTTATTATCCTCCTACTTTCCTGCTTTTTTCTTGTTAGCTACTACTTTACCTCTACCCTTACGAGTATGAGCATTACGGCTAGTTCTTTGTCCTCTTACTGGTAAACCTTTTTTATGTCTAACACCTTGATAGCAACTAATTTCCATTTTATTTTTAATACTCATTTGAACATTACGACGTAAATCACCTTCAACAACATAATTATCTACTTCTTTACGTATTTTCGTAATTTCTTCATCGGTTAAATCTTTAACCTTAGTACTAGGATTAACTCCTACATTTTCACAAATCTTTTTTCCTAAATTCTTACCAATACCATATATTTCAGTTAATCCAATCCATATATGTTTTTCATTTGGTAATTCAATATTCTTAATACGTGCCATAAATAACCTCCTTATTAACCTTGTTTTTGTTTGTGTTTAGGATTTTCACAAATAACCATAACTTTACCTTTTCTTCTTATTACTTTGCACTTTTTACAAATTTTTTTAACTGATGGTCTAACTTTCATTATAATACCTCCATTATCTCTTATTCCATGTTATACGCCCACGTGTTAAATCATAAGGCGAAAGCTCGATTGATACCGTATCACCTGGTAAGATACGAATCATATTAACTCGCATTTTACCAGAAACGTAGGCTTTTACAGTAAATCCATTTTGTAGTTCTACTAAATAATCTCCGCCTTTTAAAACTTCAACTACTTTTCCTTCTACTTCAATTTTTTCTTCTCTAGTTTTTGTAACATCATTTTTAATTTTCTTTTTCGCCATTATTTATTTCTCCTGTTAAAATTTTATATCCTTCTTTAGTAACTACCACAGTATGCTCAAAATGAGCACTAGGAAGTTCATCATCGGTTGAAATAGTCCAATCATCATCATGTAAATAAACATATCTACTACCTAAATTAAGCATTGGTTCTACTGCTAAAACCATTCCTGCTTTCAAGGTAATACCACTTCCTGCTTTTCCATAATTGGGAACATCAGGTTCTTCATGAATATTTGTTCCAACTCCATGTCCCACAAGTTCTTCTACAACAGAAAGTCCATGTTCATGAGCATAAGCTTCAATAGCCGCTCCAATATCTCCTATTTTAGCACCTTCTTTAATTTTACTCAAGCCTTTATATAAAGCTTTTTCAGTATTTATAACTAAATCACGTACTTCTTTTTTTACATCCCCAACTATATAAGTCCGAGCGGCATCACTATGATATCCATGAATTTCTACTCCAACATCAATTGATACAATATCACCATTTTGAATTTTTCTATTACTTGGTATTCCGTGCACAACTTCATCATTAATTGATACACAAATGCTTGCTGGATATCCCTCATAATTCAAAAATGATGGTCTAGCATTATGTGAAGAAATAAAATTATATGCAACTTTATCTAATTCTTTAGTAGTAACCCCAACCTTAACATGTTTTTTAATTTCTTCATGTGTTAAAAAGTTAAGTTTACCTGCTTCTCGCATTAATTTTATTTCTCTTTCACTTTTAATGCTAATCATTATTTGCCTCTTTTATAATATTAACTGCCAATTCTTTAGGATCACCATTAGCTAAAAAGCTTTTATAGATTCCTTTTTCTTTATAATACTCTATAATTGGATTAACATTTTCTAAATAAGAATTAAATCTTACTTTAAATGTTTCTTCCGTATCATCACTTCTTTTTTCGAGTAATACATTGCAGTCATCACATATATTTTCATTTTTAGGTTTTAAACCTTCATTATAAACATTATAACTTCTCTTACATTTAGGACAAATTACTCTTCCTAAAACTCTTTTTAAAGCTGTATCTAAATCAATATCTAAATACGCTACAAGATTGTTAGTAACTCCTAAAGTTATTAACATTTCATCTAACTTAATAGCTTGATTTAAAGTTCTAGGAAAACCATCTAAAATAAATGCTTTATCTTTAAGAAAATTTAACTTTTCAGTAACAAGTTTAATAACAATCTCATCACTTACAAGTTCTCCTTTGGAAATAATATCATTTATTTCTTGTCCAAAAGAACTGCCACTTTTAATTTCTTCTCTAAGTAAATCACCTGTACTTAAATGTTCATAGTTATAATCTTTAACTAATATATCACTTATAGTACCTTTACCTGCAGCAGGTGGTGCGATAAATATAATATTTTTCATTATCTAAACCTCTTTTTTTTCTCCGCGTAACTTCTAGCTGTTAAACTACTTTCAATTTGTCTATATGTTTCTATAGCAACTCCAACCACGATTAACATACCTGTACCACCAATTGTAACTCTTGTTGATAAATTAGTAAATGTTGAAACAATAACAGGTATAGCGGCTAAGATTACTAAGAATAAAGACCCAACTAAAGTTAATCTTGATAATGATTTACCAATAAACTTAGCTGTATCCTCACCAGGTCTTACCCCTGGAATATATCCACCATTTTTATTTAAGTTTTTACTCATTTCTTCTGGATTCATCATAATAAATGTATAGAAATATCCAAATAAGAATATTAATACAACATAAAGTAAAAATCCAACTGGTGATGTATAAACTATATAATTATTAACAAAATTTATTGCTGCTTCATTTCCTGTAAGTTGCACAATAGTAGCTGGTATTGTTGTAAGTACAGATGCAAATATTACTGGTAATACCCCTGCACTGTTAACCTTAATAGGTAAAAATGATTGTTGAGCACCGTATGCACTAGATGTTCTATTTGAATATTGAATAGGTATTCTTCTTTCGGCTAAATAAATCCAAATAATACCTATAATGATTAAGAAATAACTTATTATAAATAAGATAAATAATGCTATTCCTAAACCTGTTTCAAATGAACCTCCAATAAATGAATGATATGCTCCTGTAAAGACATTAGGTAAACTAATCAAAATACCGGCCATGATTAATAATGATTGTCCATTACCAATACCTTTTTGAGTAATTTGATCACCCATCCAAAGTAAGAATGCTGTACCTGCTGTCATTACTAAACTTGTTTTAAGCATAACCATAACATCATTAGTATTTAAATAAAATACACTTATCGCATACGCTTGAATAAAGGCAATTATAATACCTAAATATCTAGTTATTTTATTTATTTTTTGTTTACCAACATAACCTTGTTCTTTTAATTCTTTAAAGTAAGGCACAATATCCATTTGTAACAACTGAGTAATAATACTTGCTGTAATATAAGGCGAAACACCCATACCGAATATTGAGAAACTTTGAAGTCCGCCTCCACTCATTAAGTTAAAGATTTCTAAAAATCCAAGTTCTTCATAAATGCTATTTGCCCAAGGAATAGTAACATTTATTCCTAAAGCAAAGAAGCCTAAACAAAATAATGTAAAATAAATTCTTTTTCTTAAATCTTTATTAGACTTACTAAATATTTTGGTAATTCCTTTAAACATCTAAATCACCTCTGCTTTACCGCCAGCATTTTCTATTTTTGTAACAGCAGTTGATGAAAATCTATTCGCTTTAACAATAATTTTTTTAGTTAATTCTCCATTAGCCAAAACTTTAACACCACTAAGTTGTTTTTTAATTATTCCTCTTTCTTTTAAAACTTCTGGACTAACTACATCACCATCATTAAAGTATTTATCTAAATCACCTAAATTAATAGTAGCAAATTTTGTTTCAAAACGTTTATTATTAAATCCCCGTTTTGGTATTCTTCTATAAATAGGAGTTTGTCCACCTTGGAACCACGCGCTGATACTTGCACCACTTCTAGCTTTTTGTCCTTTTTCACCACGTGTTGAAGTTTTACCCATTCCACTTCCCGGACCGCGTCCTACTCTTTTTCTTTTTTTCGTCTCATTAGACGCTGGTAATGTTTCTAACTTCATATTATAACTCCTCAACTTTCTTACCACGTAAAGCAGCTACTTTAGCAGGACTCTTTTGTGATTTTAAAGCTTCAAGAGTTGCTTTAGCTACATTAATTTTTGTATTAGATCCTAAAGATTTGGAAACAATATCTTTAACTCCTGCAAGTTCTAAAACAGCCCGTGCCGCTCCACCGGCAATAACACCTGTACCAACACTAGCTGGTTTAATCATAACTACTGCTCTACCAATTTTTGCAGTTGCTTCATGTGGAATTGTTCTATTATCAATAAGAGAAACTTTTGTTACGTTTTTATTCGCAGCTTGTAAAGCTTTTTTAATAGCTTCTGGAACTTCATTCGCTTTACCAGTTCCAATTCCTACTAAACCTTTACGATTCCCTACTACTACAGTTGCCGAAAATCTAAAGTGTCTACCACCTTTGGTAACTTTCGTTACTCTTCCAATAGAAATTACTTTTTCTTCTAATAAATTTTTCTTATTATCAATATTTTTCTTTGGCATCATCTAACCTCCCACTCTAGAATTCCAAGCCGTTTTCACGTGCTGCTTCTGCTAAAGCTTTAACACGTCCATGATAAAGATATCCACCTCTATCAAAAACAACTGTTTTTATTTTCTTTTGAATACATTTTTTAGCAATATCTTCACCTACTAATTTAGCAGCTTCAATATTACTACCATTTTTAATTTTAAGTTCAACTGTTGATGAGCTAACTAAGGTTTTACCAGTTGTATCATCAATTACTTGAACATAAATTCCATTATTAGAACGGAACACGTTTAATCTTGGATTTTCTGAAGTTCCACTTATTTTAGAACGTACTCTATCGTGACGTCTTTTACGTGCTACCGATTTAACTTCTTTTTTTATCATAATCTCCGACCTTTCTCACCTTATTTAGCTGCCTTTTTACCTTCTTTACGACGTACATGTTCACCTTTATAACGAATACCTTTACCTTTATAAGGTTCTGGTGGTCTCACTTTTCGAACATTAGCCGCAAATTCAGCAACTTTTTGTTTATCAATACCACTAATAGTAATTTCTGTATTACTAACTTGTTCCACTTTTAAATCACTAGGAACTTCCACTGTTACAGGATGAGAGAAACCTGCTGAAATGTTTATTTTATTTCCACTAACTTGGAAACGATAACCAACACCTACAGCTTCAAGTCCTTTACTAAAACCTTCACTAACTCCCATTACCATATTTGTAATTAATGAATTCATAGTTCCTACATTTATATTTGCTTCTTTAGAATCATTTTTAGCTTTAGTTTCAATTACTTCACCAATAACAACATCTACTAAATCATTAACTTTTAAAGATAAAGTTCCTTTACTACCTTTAACAGTAATTACATTATCTTCTAAACTAGCAACTACACCATTAGGTATAGCGATCTTTCTATTACCAATTCTACTCATAGATTTTCCCTACCAAATATAGGCAAGTACTTCGCCTCCTAATCCTGCATTTCTTGCTTCTTTATCAGTCATTAATCCTTTAGATGTTGAAATAATTGCAATTCCAAGACCATTTAATACTCGAGGAATTTCTGTTTCTTTAGCATAAACCCTTAAACCAGATTTACTAATTCTTTTTAAGCCGGTAATAACTCTTTCTTTTTTATCACCATATTTTAATGTTAAAGTTAATTTATCACCATTACTATGACTTTCATATTCAAAATCGGCAATATAACCTTCTCTTTTAAGAATTTCAGCAATACCTTTAGTCATTTTAGTTCCTATAACTTCAACTTTTTCGTATTTCATTTGATTTGCATTACGTATTCTTGTAAGCATATCTGCTATTTTATCTTGAACCATCTAAATTCCTCCTTCCTTACCAACTTGATTTCTTAACGCCTGGTATTTTACCTTCGTTAGCAAGTTCTCTAAAACAAATACGGCATATACCAAATTTGCGCATTACTCCGTGAGGTCTCCCACATCTTTCACATCTCGTATAAGCCCGAACTTTAAATTTTGGTGTTCTTTTGCTTTTAACAATCATACTTTTTTTAGCCATGGTTTCCTCCTTAATTCTTAAATGGCATTCCAAATGCCTTTAGTAAAGCAAATGCTTCTTCATTAGTTTTAGCTGTAGTAACAAATACAATATCCATACCACGAACTTTAACTACATTATCATATTCTATTTCTGGAAATATTAATTGTTCTTTAATTCCTAAAGTATAATTACCATTTCCATCAAAAGCAGTTTTTGAAACTCCTCTAAAATCTCTAACCCGAGGAAGAGCAACTTTAATTAATCTTTCCATAAATTCATACATCTTTTCGCCTCTTAAAGTTACTTTAACTCCAATAGATTGACCTTCTCTTAATTTAAAGCCTGCAATTGATTTTTTAGCTTTTGTAACAACAGCCTTTTGACCAGTAATAGTCTCTAAATCATTTAAAGCAGCTTCAATAAATTTATGATCACGAGCTCCATCGCCACAACCCATATTAATAACAATCTTATCTAATTTTGGTACTTGCATTATACTTGAATATTTAAATTCATCTTTTAAACTTTTAATGATTACATCATCATATAATTTTCTATAATTACTCATAAATATTCACCTACTTTTTTTTGCTTTCTTTTTTATTTTCTTCTATTTTTTTGACATTTGATACGTGAATAGGTGCTTCTAAATCGAATATTCCACCTTTATCATTTTTATTATTTGGTTTAACGTGTTTTTTAACCATATTAATACCTTCAACAACAACTTTATCTTTATCTCTTAAAGTTTTAATTACTTTGCCGTTTTTACCTTTATCTTTACCCGCAATAACTAAAACTTCATCGCCTACTTTAATTTTCATCATTGTAATTCCTCCTAAATAACTTCCTTAGCAAGAGATACAATTTTCATATAATCTCTTTCACGAAGTTCTCTCGCTACTGGTCCAAGTACTCTTGTACCTACTGGAGATTTATCATCTTTAATAATTACACAGGCATTGTCATCAAATTTAATATAGCTTCCATCTTTTCTTCTAACACCTTGTGTACTACGTACTACAACTGCTTTAACAACTTTACCTTTTTTCAAATTTGAATTAGGTATAGCTTTTTTAACAGTTCCTACTACTACATCACCAATGTTAGCATATTTAACTTTAGAGCCACCCATAACTCTGATAACTAATAATTCTCTAGCCCCAGTATTATCAGCAACTTTTAATCTACTTTCTTGTTGAACCATGATTTAACCTCCTATAAAACGACAGCCTTAGAAATAACTTCTACAAGTTCATATCTTTTTAATTTAGATAATGGTCTTGTAGCTCTTATTCTAACCCGATCGCCTACATTAGCTTCATTTGCCTCATCATGAGCCATATATTTTTTGGAATATTTAACACGTTTTTTATAAAGGGGATGAGTTTTATAAGTTTCAACAATAACAGTTATAGTTTTATTATTTTTACTACTTACAACTCTTCCAACAAATTCTTGTCTATTCTCCATGATTAGCCTCCTCTAATTCTCTTTCACGCATAATTGTCTTCATTCTTGCTACATCTTTTCTAAGTTCTTTAATTTTAGAAGGCTTTTCTAAAGTACCAGTAGATTGTTTCATTCTAAGATTAAATAATTCTTTTTTAGCTTCTCTAATCTTACCTTCTAAATCTTTATTAGAAAGTTCTCTTAATTTATTAATTTTCAAGAGATTCACCTTCCTTTACCTCTTTTTTTACAAATTTAGTTTTAATTGGTAATTTATGTCCTGCTAAACGAAGAGCTTCTCTAGCAACTTCTTCACTAACACCATCGATTTCAAACATAATTTTACCTTCTTTAACAACTGCTACCCAATCTTCAACGTTACCTTTACCTTTACCTTGACGAGTTTCAAGTGGTTTACGAGTAAGAGCTAAATGTGGGAAAATATTAATCCAAACTTTTCCGCCTCTTTTCATATAACGTGTCATCGCAATACGAGCAGCTTCTATTTGACGAGCTGTAATCCAAGCTCCTTCTTTAGCTTGTAATCCATAACTACCAAAATGTAATTCTGTATTACCTCTAGCATGACCATCATAAGTTAATCTATGAGGTTTTCTATATTTAGTCCTTTTTGGCATTAACATGAGTTCCATCTCCTCTCGCAGTTTTTTTAGCTGGAAGAATTTCATCTTTATAGATCCAAACTTTTACTCCAATTTTACCATAAGTTGTATCAGCTTCTGCTGTAGCATAATCTACATCCGCTCTAATAGTATGAAGTGGAACAGTTCCTTCAGTATAACCTTCAGTTCGAGCCATTTCAGCTCCTCCAAGTCTTCCTGAAACACTAGTTTTAATACCTTTAGCTCCAGCTTTCATTGTATTTCTAATAGCTCTTTTTTGAGCACTTCTAAAAGGCGCTCTTGCTTCAATTTGAGAAGCAATATTTTGAGCTACTAATTTAGCATTTAAATCTGGATTTTTAATATCGATAATATTAATATATACATCTTCACCTGAAATCTTTTTAATTAATCCTCGTAGTTTTTCAATATCTTCTCCTCCGCGACCAATTATAACTCCTGGTTTAGCCGTATTAATATTAACATCTACTCTATTTTTCTTCCTTGAAATTTGGATTGAAGCAACTGCTGCATCTTTTAATTTCTTTTCTAAATATTCTCTGATTTTAATATCATTATTTAGAAATTTAGCATAATCTTTTCCTGCATACCATTTAGATTCCCAGTCTTTATTAACACCAAGTCTAAATCCGACAGGATTAACTTTTTGACCCATTATGCTTCCTCCTTAATCTTTCCATCACTAACTTTAATAGTTATATGACTAGTTCTTTTATCTCTTCTATCAACATTTCCTCTACTTGCAAATTTAATTCTTTTATAAATAGGTCCTGGATTAATATAACATTCACTTATAATTAAATCACTTTCTCTAGCACCTTCATTATTAACGGCATTAGCTACTGCACTTTTTAAAACTTTTAATATTAATCTTGCTGCTTTAGTATTAGTATTTTCTAAAATACCTTCAGCGGTAGCTACATCTTTACCCCGAACTAAATCTAAAGTCATTCTTGCTTTTCTAGGGGCAATCATCGCACCCTTATGTATTGCATAAGCTTCCATATATTAACCTCCTACTTACTTCCAGCATGTCCACCAAACTTACGAGTTAATGCAAATTCGCCAAGTTTGTGGCCTACCATATCTTCTGTAACATATACTGGAATAAATTCCTTACCATTATGGACTGCAAAAGTATGCCCTACCATATCTGGATAAATAGTTGAACGACGAGACCAAGTTTTAATAACTTCTTTTTTATTATTTTTATTTAATTCTTGAACCTTTTTAAGTAATCTATCAAAAACATAAGGTCCTTTTTTTAAACTTCTTGCCATTATTTATTTCCTCCTATTTCTTCTTACGACTAACAATTAGCTTGTTAGATTTTTTCTTAGCATTACGAGTTTTAACACCCATAGCTTTTTTACCCCAAGGTGTCATTGGTGATTTACGTCCTACTGGAGTACGTCCTTCACCACCACCATGTGGGTGATCGTTAGGGTTCATAACTGAACCACGGTTTGTAGGTCTTATTCCTAGATGACGTTTACGTCCAGCTTTACCTAAATTTACTAATTCATAATCTTCGTTTCCAACAACTCCAACAGTTGCCATACAAGTTCCTAATACTTTTCTTGTTTCACCAGATTGTAATCTAATTAAAACATATTTGTCTTCACGACCAAGTATTTGAGCACTTGTACCAGCTGATCTACATAGAGCAGCACCAGCACCTGGTTGTAATTCGATACAATGTATTGTTGTACCTACTGGAATGTTGGATAATGGTAGAGCATTACCAACTTTAATATCAGCATTCTCACCATTTTCAATAATTGTTCCAACAGTTAAATCTTTTGGAGCAATAATATATCTTTTTTCACCATCACGATAGTTAATCAATGCAATATTAGCATTACGATTTGGATCATATTCTATCGTAGCTACTTTACCAGTAACTCCAACTTTATCTCTTTTGAAATCTATTATTCTGTATTTTTGTTTTGCTCCTCCACCAATGTGGCGAACAGTCATTTTACCTTGGTTGTTTCTTCCACCTGATTTGGCTTTAGATACAACTAAAGATTTTTCAGGAGTTGAAGTAGTTATTTCAGTATTTGCTAAAGTAGTCATGCCACGACGAGCATTCGTCGTTGGGTTATATTTCTTTATTGCCATAATCTCTTCTCTCCTTCTATAATTCTATTTTTTCGCCATCAGCTAATGTGATGTACGCTTTTTTATAAGTTTTAGTCTTTCCAGTATATCTTCCAACTCTTTTATTTTTTGCTTTAGTGTTTAAAGTATTTATTTTTACTACATGAACACCAAATGCTTCTTCAATTGCTTTTTTAATTTCTATTTTGTTAGCATCTTTAGCAACTTTGAAAGTATATACATTTGCTTCTGCTTGAACAGAAGACTTTTCTGTAATTACAGGTGCAATAATAATATCAGTATAATCTTTCATTATTTAAGTCCCCCTTCAATAACTTCAATAGCAGCTTCATCAGCAACTAATAAATCAGCATTTACTAAGTCATAGCAGTTGATTTCATCTGCATTTATATTATAGGCATAACCTAAATTTCTTGTTG
>CANQMC010000032.1 GCA_947624855.1 uncultured Bacilli bacterium
TTTCTTTGGGGTAAGGGGAAATCTGCCCTTTTTTTACTATTTTTAAAATAAATTTTGTTTTTTTCTTTTCAGACTATTACCTCCTAATACGATTATATCACAAAAATACTTAAAATAAAGTGAAATTAAGTTATTTTTTTGAAAAAATAAAGAATTTTTATTGTTTTTTTATTTATTAAAAGATAAAACACATCAATTGATGTGTTAATCACGAGGTTTCATTGTTGGAAATAATATAACTTCTCTTATTGTTTCACTGCCCGTTAGGAGCATAACTAAACGGTCAATACCCATACCTAAGCCACCAGCAGGAGGCATACCATATTCTAAAGCTTCAACAAAGTCTAAATCCATATCATTAGCTTCTTCATTTCCTAAATCTTTTTCTTTTAATTGATTTTCAAATCGTTCATATTGATCAATTGGATCATTTAATTCAGTAAAAGCATTGGCATATTCCATTCCTAAAATAAATAATTCAAATCTTTCAGTAAATCTTGGATCTTTAGGATCTTTTTTGGCAAGAGGACTTATTTCAACTGGATGACCAAAAACAAAGGTTGGTTCAATAATTGTATCTTCGACATATTTTTCAAAAAATGCATTAACAATATGACCAAAACTAAAATGTTCTTCTATTTCAATATTGTGTTCTTTAGCTAATTTTTTAGCTTCGTTAGTATCAGTTATTTGGAAAAAATCAATGCCTGTTTGTTCTTTTATTAAATCGACCATATGTGCCCTTCTAAAACCAGGAGCTAAACTTAAATGATGATCAAGATAATCTATTTCATAGGTGCCATTTAATTCCATACAACAAGTACTTACTATACCTTCAGTAATATCCATCATACCTTCTAAATCAGAAAATGCTTTATATAATTCAATCGTGGTAAATTCAGGGTTATGTTTGCGGTCCATTCCTTCATTTCTAAATATTCTACCTATTTCATAAACAGCATCCATTCCCCCTACTAATAATCTTTTTAAATTTAATTCGGTAGCAATTCTTAAATACATATCAATATTTTGAGCATTATGATGAGTTATAAATGGTCTTGCAGCTGCTCCACCTAAAATAGTTCCAAGAATTGGAGTTTCGACTTCAACATATCCTAAATTATCTAAATATTTTTGAATAGAACGAATTATTTTAGGTCTAGCAAAAGCAATTTTCCGGGCTTCATCATTCATTATTAAATCAACATAACGTCGACGATATCTTTCTTCGATATCACTTAAGCCATGATATTTTTCAGGTAATGGTTTTAATGATTTAACTAAATGAGTATATTCTTTACATTTAATAGTTATTTCACCAGTACCAGTTACCATAATTGTTCCTTTAACTCCCACGATATCACCAATATCGGCACTTTTAAATAAGCTATAAATTTCTTCACCAACATCATTAATAGATATATAAACTTGGATATTACCTAATTTATCTTTAAGGGAGAAAAAACTAGCTTTTCCCATTTTACGAATAAACATAATACGTCCCGCTACTGAAACTTCTATATTTAACTTTTCTAATTCTTCATGGGTTTTACCAGCATATTTATTTTTTATATCTAAAGAAAAATCGGTAACATTATATTTACTACCAAATGGATCAATTCCTAAATCTTTAATTTTGGCTAATTTTTCTCTTCTAACTTTTTCTTGTTCTGTAAATTCACGCATAAACTTCACTCCTAGTAATAATATACCATAAAAATTTAAAGTATTCAAATAAAATAATTAAAAAGTAGTAAAATATTAAAAAAACCTGTTAATTCAGGTTAATGTTAATTCTTTTTCTTCTTCTTTTAATTTATCTACTTCTACTTTATTTATCGAATCAAATCTTTTAGTTATTTTTTCACTTGTTGTATTTAATTCTTCAACACTTTTAGAAACAGTATTAATATTGCGAGCTAATTTATCCCATCTTTCTTTATAACGTGAAAATTCTAAAGATAATTTATTTAATTCATCATGAATAACTTTTGCATATTTATCTCTTTCCATGTTTTTTAATATCATTTCTATAACGGTTAAAGTACTCATTAAGGTAGTTGGAGATGTAAGCCATACTTTTTTAGAATAAGCATATTCAATTAAATCTTGATGATAAGCATTTACTTCGGCAAAAATAGCTTCAGCTGGTAAAAACATTATAGCTTCATTTGAGGTTTCACCTGGTATAATATATTTCATGCTTATAGCATCTATATGTTTTTTAAAATCAATTTTAAATTGTCTTTCGGCAATAGTTCGTTCTTCTTTAGATTTGTTTTTGTCAGTCATTCTTTCATAATTTTCTAAAGGAAATTTAGAATCTATAGCAATTGTCCCTAATGGAGCGGGAGCAAAAAGTAAAGCATCCGCGATGTAACCATTACTCATTTTATGTTGAAGATTATAAATACCTGTACTAGATTTGCCAAAAGCATTTTCTAAAATAAAGTTTAGATTTACTTCTCCAAAGATGCCTCTGGTTTTTTTATCGGTTAAAATACCTTGTAAAGATATTATATCACTGCTTAAACCATCTATTTTCTTTTGAGCTTCATCTATTTTAGTTAATCTTTCTAAAACATTAGTAAATGTTTTATTAGTTTTTTCTAAGCTTTGATCTAATTTTTCGGTTACTCGATTATTTATTTCAGTTAATTTTTTATCAACTTTTTCTTGTAAATTATCAAAATCTTGGCGAATATTATTAGCAAAATCTACTTTAAATTCACCAATTTCTTTAACCATATTTAATTCTAATTTACTTAATCGATCTACAATATCCCGACTATTATCTTTTTTAAGTAAGTTTATTATTAATAAAATTATTACTAAAGCAAGCATTCCAATTATTACATATTCCATTTTTATTCCTCAATTCTAAATTTTTTATTTATTATTTTACTAATTATATAGGCAATTACCATAAGTATTAAAACTCTAAGTAAATATATAGGATGTTTAATACTATCTATTAGACTTACACCAATAAATCCCCAGAAATAAACTAAAAAGGCTTTACCAATTAACAAAGAAGTTAAAAACTTTTTATAAGGCATTTTGGATAAACCACAAGCAATATTAACTAAAAATGCGGGAGTAAATGGTATTGCAATTATGGTTGTTAATTGTTCAAACTTTAATTTAGTAATTCGGTCCATTGTTTTTTCACTTATTAAGCCTTTACTTTTTAAACGTTTATACCACCAAGTTTGGATTTTTTTACGAAATAAGAAAAATGATAAAGAACAACCCATAATGGTAAATAGCCAAGATAATATAAAACCAAAGATATTTCCAAACGCTAAAAAATTAAGAGTTATAAATACAAATAAAGGTAATATAGGAATCATTGACTCAATTAAAATAAACAGACACCCTATAATTGGTCCCCATATACCTAAACCTTGTAAAGTTGTATCAATAAATGTATCTATTACTTCAAACATATTAAATCACATTATTTATTATAATACATTTTTAGAAAAAATACATCTGTTAATTTAAATTTATATTATGAAATTAAAAAAGATGCAGAAATGTATATAAAAATATTAAACTTGACAAACAAACATTCGTATGTTATATTTTAAAAGACGGAGGTGTTTTGGTTGAATGAAAATATTAATAATATGATTTATTTAATTAGAGATAAATTTGTTATGCTTGATAGTGATCTTGCTAAACTTTATCAAGTTCAAACTAAAAGAATAAATGAAATTGTTAAAAGAAATAAAAATAAATTTTTAGAAATTCATAGTTTTATTCTAAATAATGATGAATTTTTAAATTTGAGGTCGCAAAGTGCGACCTCAAGTTTAAATACTTATGGAGGTAAAAGATATAATTCTCGAGTATTTACTATTGAGGGAATTACTATTTTAAATAATATATTAAAAAAAGAAAATAAAGAAATAATATTTAAAAAAATTAGTGATAGTTTTGATTTGAAATTAAATGAAAATAATAAATTAATGCCCATAAATAATGGGAAAATTGAAAATTTAATTTATGAAATTAGGGGTAAACAAGTTATGTTTGATTATGATTTAGCAAGACTTTATCAATGTAAAAATGGAACAAAAGAAATCAATCAAGCTGTTAAAAATAACCCTGAAAAATTTCCTGAAAGATTTAGTTTTAAATTAAATAATAATGAAAATAATATTTTTTTGGTCAAAAATTTTGACCAAAAAATTGAATATCGTGGAGGAAAATATAAAAATCCTCGGGTATTTACAGAACAAGGTGTGGCAATGCTCGCTACAATTTTAAAATCCGAGGTAGCAACTAAAATAAGTATAGCAATTATGGATGCTTTTGTTTTAATGCGAAAATATATATCTAATGATTTATTAGAACAAAAATATATTAATGAATTAGTTTTTAAACATGAAAATGAGATAAATAATTTAAAAAATACATTTAATAATTTTAAATCTTCCACCAATGAAATATTTTTTGATGGTCAAATTTATGATGCTTATTCTAAATTAGTTGATATTATGAAAGAAGCTCAAAATGATTTAATAATTATTGATAATTATGCTGATAAAAATGTTCTGGATATGATTAGAAATATTAAAGTTAAAACTTTATTAATTGTTAAAACTAAATCATTATTAAAAGAATTAGATGTTAATAAATATAATGAACAATATCATAATTTAGAAATTATTTATGATGATTCTTTTCACGATCGATATATAATTATTGATAAAATGCTTATTTATCACTGTGGTACATCTCTAAATTATGCTGGTAGTAAAACTTTTTCTTTAAATAAAATTAATGATAAAAATATAATAAGTACCCTTTTAAATGATTTAGATAAACATATTTTAAAAAATTAAATTAATTAATAAACAAAATAATATACCTATAATAGTAGGAATAATAAATGATAAGAATGTATAAAAATTACTATTGGTTTCTTTTTTGATGGTTAATAAAGTAGTGGAACAAGGAAAACGATAAAGCATTAAGAATAAGAAACATATAGCAGTTTTAATGGTCCAACCATTTAATACTAAGATATTTTTTAATTCATTTAAATTAGCAAAATCAATTAATGTTCCAGTTTCTAAATAACTCATTAACATAATAGGTATTACTATTTCATTGGCAGGAAAGCCTAATATTAAAGCTAGTAGAACTATACCATCAATACCAAGTAATGTACCAATTGGATTTAAAAAATTAGTTAAATAATTTAAAATTAAAATATTATTAAATTTAATATTGGCTACTATCCAAATTAATACTCCGGCGGGTATTGCTACTTTTACAGCGCGCATTAAAACAAATATTGCTCGATTTTTAATACTATACCAAATAGTACTCCATATTTTAGGAAAACGATATGGGGGTAATTCTAAAGTAAAGCTAGTGGCTTCCCCTTTTAAAATAGTTTTGGATAAAATAAAACTTACTATAAAAGTTACTAAAATATTTAAAGCTATAAATGCTGTTAATATTAAAGCACAAGATAAACTACTATAAGTTTTATTTAAACCGATAAAAAACATAGTAATAATCGCAATTAAAGTAGGAAATTTACCATTACAAGGCATAAAAACATTTGTTAATATAGCAATTATTCTCTCTCTTTTAGAATCAATAATACGAGATGAGGTTACTCCAACAGCATTACAACCAATTCCCATACACATTGTTAAAGCTTGTTTACCACAAGTATGGCATTTTCTAAAAGCATTATCCATATTAAAAGCAATACGAGGTAATAAACCTAAATCTTCTAAAAAAGTAAAAATTGGAAAAAATATTAACATAGGAGGTAACATAACTGAGATGACCCAATATAAAGTACGATATACTCCATTTACTAATAAGTCTATAATAATATTAGGAAGATGAATATAAGATAAAATATTTATAAAATTATCTTCTAAAGATGAAAAAAATTTAAATAATAAATCAGAAGGATAATTAGCTCCGATTATAGTTAAATAAAATATTATTAATAACATTAAAAGCATAATGGGAATTCCAAATATTTTACTAGTTAGGATTCTATCTATTTTAGGATGATGATATTTCTTTTTTATGACTATATTTTTTAAAATTCTTTTTACTTC
Source organism: uncultured Bacilli bacterium (assembly GCA_947624855.1). Lineage (GTDB taxonomy): Bacteria > Bacillota_I > Bacilli_A > RF39 > UBA660 > Caccenecus. The sequence continues at coordinate 6,099 of CANQMC010000032.1, forward strand.
TTTAGATATATTGGTAACTATTTCTAAACTAACATCAATATTTTCAATTTCTGTTAAATCTAATTTTAAATTATTAATTAAGTTTAATTCATTAAATTTATTTAAATAGTGTTTATTATTTTCTAGAATACGTAAAGCAATCCATTTTTTATTTAAAGGATTATCTTTAATATGAGGGATTATATTATTAATTAATTTATTTAAAGGTCCATAATTTAAATCTAAATAAGGATTTTCTTTTACTGTTAATATGGCTTCTAAAAGATTATTTAGGCCCATTTTATCACGGGCATTAGTTTTTATTACACGAGTATTAAGTCTTTTTTCTAAAGTATCGTAGTCAATTATTATACCTTTTTTCTTGGCTTCATCTATCATATTTAGACACACGATAACTTTTTTACATATTTCTTTAGTTTGAATAACAAGATTAATACCCTTTTCAAGACTAGTTGCATCACAAACTACAACAGCAACATCAAATGGTTCAAAGCAGATAAAATCAGTTGCAATTATTTCTTCTTTGGATTTGGAAATAAGAGAATAAGTTCCAGGTAAATCATAAAATGTAATTAAATTATTTTGGTAAATACATTTGCCTTTAGTAAAACCTACTGTTTTTCCTGCCCAATTACCAGTATGTTCATGATTTTTAGTTAAAGCATTATAAATAGTAGATTTACCGACATTAGGAGTACCAATTAAAGCAACTTTATACTCTTTCATAAATGACCTCAACAAAATTAGCATCATCATTTCTTAGGGCATAAACATTATTATTAATTAAATAAGCTTTGGGATTATTAAACGGACTTATTAATACACATTTTATTATTTCACCAGGAATTAAACCTAAATCTAAAAATCTTCTTTTTAAAATATTATTACATTTTAAATTAATTATTTTGGCTTCTTCATTTATTTTAAGATCGCATAGTTTCATAAATATAGATTCCTTTCATATATTTTATTAGTTTCCTTAAACTAACTATTATAATATATGAGAAATAAAGGATTGTGTTATATGGATAAAGAGTTTTATACTTTAACTAATTATATACATAATAATAAATTAATAACTTATGCGATGGAAGATTATATTGAAATGATTTATCGAAATTTAAAACAAAAAGAAAAAGTAAGTATTACAAATTTAAGTAAACTTTTACATGTTAAAAAATCATCTTGTAGTAAGATGATTCAAAAACTTAAAGCTTTAGAAATTGTTAAAACTAATAATCAAATTTATTTAACTGATTATGGTTTTAAATTAGGAAAATATTTATATTTAAGACATGAAGTAATTGAATGTTTTTTAAAAAAACTTAATAAAGATAAATTTAAATTAGAACAAGTTGAAAAAATAGAACATTTTATTGATAATATTACTTTAAGAAATTTAGAAAAATTAATTAAAATTATTTAGTAAGATAATTTATAATTACAGGAGCAAGAATTATAAGCATCATTATAGGTACAAAGAAGATAACACTTATAACACTTACTTTAGTTGGTAATTTACCAATTTCAGCTTTAACATCTAAAAGTCTTTTATCTCTTAAAAAATTAATTTCATTATACATAGAATCTGTAATAGAATTACCAAAGTTATGAGATTCAATCATATTTAAGATATTATTATTGATGGCTTCACTTGGTATTCTTTTTTTCATGTCTTGAAGAGCTTCTTTTAAACTTTTGCCTAAAGTTACTTCAGATAAAGTTTTTTTAAATTCAAGAGATAATTCAGAATCTATATTAGCTATAGTTAAATCTAAAGCATGTTTTAGACTACGACCACTTTCTAAAGTTAAAGCTAAAACTTCAAAAAAGAATAAAGCTTCTTTTTCTAAACGTATAGTTCTTTTTTTTATTTGATAATCTAAAAGAAAATATTCAAATAAAAAATAAAATAATATAGAACAGATTGGTGCTAAAAAATAGCCATGTTTAAAACATAAAAGAATAGTTATAAAAATTATGATAGTTAAAATTAATCTGATATTAAGAAATGAAGTTGCTTTAATAGTATTTTTAACTCCTGATAATTTTATTTTTTGATCAATTTTATTAATTGTTTTTTCACGATATATTTTATAAGCTATATTATTTTTCATATTTTCACCTCAAGAACTTTTTTTATAATAAATATATAAATTATATATAATAAGATAATAAATATTAAAATAATTATTCCTAAAGTATTAGTTACTAAAGGTGCAAAATAACTAGGATTTAAAATATATATTAAAAAGGTAAATATTGGTGGTAAAGCCACTAATAATTTAAAGACAAAACGACTAGATGCTGTTAAACTATGTAATTCATTTTTTAAATTTTTTCGTTCATATATTGATTTTTCAATTACAGAAAATACTTTAATAATATCGCCACCAGTTTTATTTAAAAGAGTTAAAGAACTAGTTATATATTTAACTTCTTCTAGTTTTACTCTTTCATAAAAACGATTAAAAACCATATCTATACTTAATCCATAAGTTATATCTAAATATATTTTGGCAAATTCATCTTTTATAGGTCCATCTAATTCATTTTTAACTACTTCAACAGCTTGCATGATATTTCGTCCACTTTCAAAAGCACTGTTCATGATAATAATTGCTTTTAATAAATCTTCTTCGATTCTTTTTCTTTTTTTAGAATAATTAATTTTTAAATAAATATCGGGAATATAAAAACCAATTAGAAAGATAATTATTAAAATTAATATATTAAAATGTTGATAACCAATAATAATGGCAAATAGATAAATAATAAGCATAATAATACTTAATAATATTTTAATAGAAATATAATCTATTGCATTTTTAGAATTGGGATTAGATTGATATTTTTGATAGTTTTCACTATAGGATGTTAAAAATGAACTTTTTGAAATACTTTTAGATATTTTTTTTATTATGTTATTTATATATTGTGTTAATTTATCAAATAATGATAATTCAATATCTTGATTTGATGATATAGCAAAATTTGATATTCTTTTTTCTAATTTTAGAGTACGATAAAGACGAAGTAAATAATTAATTACTCCAATAATAGCTAAAATTATTATTATTTGTAATATTCTAACTCCGTCCATTTTTACTCCTTTTTATTTTTCAGGATTAAAGATATCTTCAATATCTAAAATACCCCGAGATTTTATTTTTTGGTATATTTTAGGGATTCCATCATGTTTAGTAAATTCACCATTTACTTCCCCAGTTTCAGTTAATCCTTTTTGACTAAAACTAAATATTTCATTAACTTTTATTTCATCATTTTCTAATTCATTTAATTCACAAATACTAGTAACTTTTCTTTTACCATCACTCATTCTTTCAATGTTAACGATTAAATCAATGGCACTTACAATATATTCTCTAATAGCTTTAATAGGAATTTCAAAGCCACCCATTAAAACCATAGTTTCAAGTCTATTTAAAGCATCAACCGGACCATTAGCATGAAGAGTTGTTAATGAACCATCATGACCAGTATTCATAGCTTGTAACATATCAAAAGCTTCTTTTCCTCTTACTTCGCCTACTATTATGCGGTCAGGTCGCATTCTAAGAGAATTAATAACTAAATCTCGTATTGTTATTTCATGATCACTATCATAATTAGTTGTTCTTGTTTCTAAAGAAATAACATGCTTTTGATTAAGTTTTAATTCAGCAGCATCTTCAATGGTGATAATTCGTTCTTTATCAGTGATAAAACCACTTAAAATATTTAAAAGGGTTGTTTTTCCAGAACCAGTACCACCACAAATTATCATGTTACATTTACTTCTTACAGCAGCATCTAAAAAACGAGCCATATTAGGAGTTAAACTTCCTATTCGAATCAATTCATCAATATTAGTCATTGAATCTTTAAATTTTCTTATGGTTACTACTGGGCCTTTAGTTGATAAAGGTGGAATAACAGCATTTATTCTTGAACCATCGGGAAGTCTTGAATCTACCATGGGATTAGTAGCATCAATTGTTCTTCCTAAAGGTTCAATTAATCTTTGAACAGTTCTGATTATATGTTCATCATTAATAAATGAAACACTTTCATCTTTAGTTAAAACACCATCTATTTCAACATATATTTCATCTGGTGAATTAATCATTATTTCCGTGATATTTTTACTATTTAAAAGTTCTGAGATAGGTCCATAGCCATTTATTTCATTTTCAATTAAATTAAACAAATGACTTCTTTCTAAATTAGATAAATCATATCCTTCAATAGCTTTATCAATTTCATTATAGATCCATTCATTTAAAGTAATATCACTAGGCATTTCATTATCTATTAAATTTTCTACTATTTGAGTTCGTAAATTATCAAGTAAAGTTTTATCGGGAAATATATCATAATCATTGATAGTAACAGGCTTTTTATCAATTAATTTAATATCAAAAGCATCTTTTAATGTTTGTTTCATTCTTTATCCCCTTTCTCATGAATATCGGTGATTATTTGCATCATAGTGGTATAGTCTTTAGGGAAGGCAGTGGATGCTTTATCATCTAAAGTCATAATTTCACCATTCATTATAAAACTATCTATATTTTTTAAATATAAATCTTTTGAAAGAACATAATCAATGTTGGATTTAATAATATTTTTGATATCATATAAACTAAAATATTTTTTAAAAGGATTAACACTTTCATTTAATAAAACTTTATAATTATTAAAATTAACATCTTTTAATATAGATATTAAACTACGGGTATTTTTTAAATCTAATGGATCATTAGTAACTACTAATAATAAATTATCTACTAAATCCATAGTTAAAATATTTATTTCACTTAGATTACTATTAGTATCTATTAAAACTATATCATAATTAAAAACGGCTTTATCTAAAATAATTTCTATATATTTAGGATTTATTTTTCCAGCTTGACGGGGATCTTTAGGGCTTGGTAAAACATCTATTTTATTATTATAACTAGTTATATAATTTTTAAATTCTTTATATCGATTATTATTATAATCATCAACAAAATTATAAACACTTTTTTGATATGTTAAATTTAAAGCGGCGGCGATGGCTCCTCCTGATAAATCAAAATCAATTATTAAAACTTTTTTATTTAAAGTAGCATATAAACCAGCAAGATTTAAAGTTAATATGGTTTTGCCTACACCACCTTTGGCGGAGGTTATACATATTGATGTTCCTTTATTGTTCATTTTTATCACCCTTTTATTCATATATTATTTTATTATTTTCAGTGTACCCCGTAATATTTAATTTTATATCATATTCTTTAATTCCAATTAATCCACCAAAAATACTTTTTATTTTTAAATTATTAGTTATATGGATTTTATTATTATATATTTCAATATTTAAATTATCAACATTTATATTATTTTTTATATATAAATCTTTTATTTTATTTTCAATATTAGGATTATCTATTTCTTTTATAGTTTGGCTAATTATAGTTTTAGATGTTTCTTTTAATTTATTATTTTCTAAAACTTCCATTCCTATATCAATAACTAAAGCAGCAAAAATTAAAATAATAGGAATTAAAATAACAAATAATATTAATGTTTGACCTTGCTTATTCATTTAAAATACTCCTTGTAATTTTTAATTCATAGGGATTATTAAAAATTAAATTAAGTCCTGGTGTAATAATATCTACTTCTTTAGTTAAATTGAAATTTAAATAATTATTATCACTTTCAACATTTAAAGTAACATCTTTATTTAAGTCTAAATTTGTTTTTATTTCTTCGGGATCTTTTCCTTTTTGGTATAAAGTTATTACTTCACTTATTTGCTGCTCGAGAATAATTTTGTTATAGAGTATTTTACCAATATCAAAAATACCAAAGACTAGTAATAAAAAAATTGGTAAAATAATGATAAATTCGACAAGTGCTTGACCATGTTTTTTCATTTCGTCTACCCCTTATAAAGTAAAAGTTATTCTTTTTGATCTTTATCACCAGAGCAATAGCCTTCGCCAGGTTTTTCCCCTTTAATGTATTCTTCATCTACTAAACTACATGAAGTTTTAGTTATGGCATCTTTTAAATAACCACCTAAGTAGTTTACTAATGCGATGGCAATAACGCTTATAAGTGCTATAATGAGAATATATTCTACTAAGGCTTGTCCGCTCTTTTTCATAACTTTCACCCTTATCATAAATAATATATAATAAATTTTAAAAAAAGTCAATTTATTAAGTATATTTTTAAGATTTTATGCTATAATTAA
>CANQMC010000033.1 GCA_947624855.1 uncultured Bacilli bacterium
TTAATTGTTAAATTTTATGTAACATTTTCACTAATTATTCGTTTCAAAAAATGTAACATTTTTACTAATTATTCATAGTTTTTGATATAATTCGCTTTTAAGACTTTAAAATATTATAATTTAGTGATAAAATATGAGTAAGTCCCAGTAGTTCAGCTGGATAGAATGCTAGCCTCCGACGCTAGAGATCGCGTGTTCAAATCACGCCTGGGACACCATATAGACATCAACCTCAAAAAATTTGAGTAAAATATAATCGGCTTATTAAAGTCGTTTTTAATTTTTTAAAATTAGTTTATCTATTTATAAGAAATAAATTTACTATTTAGATTATACGTGTTATAATAAACAACTAAGTAAGGAGGTTTTAAATGTCAAAAATATATCCTTTTACCAATGAAAATATTGCTAAATATCCTGAACTTTATAATTTTTCAAATGCTCAAGTATTAAGCGTTTTAGGAAGTGGAGATCAATATTTTATAAGTTTACTTAATGATGCTTTAAAAGTAGATGTATATGATAATAATTATCAAGCCTGGGAATATTTTGTTTTAAAATATTATGCCATTTTAATTTTAAATTATGAAGAATTTTATAATTATTTTATAACTAGTAAATTAAATAATATTACTTATTATCAAAAAATAAGAAATTATCTTCCTAATGTTATTCAAAATAGTTGGGATAAATATTATACTAAATATAAAAAAGTATCTATAATGTTTAATAATTATTATGAATTATTTAATTATAATTTTATTCCATATTTTAATGAAAAAGAATATTATCGTTTACAAAATATTTTAAGAAATAATAAATTACCAATCTTTTATTTCAATAATCTAGCTAATTTACCAAATAGTTTAAATTCCAATTATGATTTACTTTTAACCTCTAATATTTTCAATAATCTTTATATTAATTATGATGAAACGACAGTTAAAGAATATAAAAATTTATTACAAAATTTTAATTGTAAAGAAATTCAAGCTATGTATAGTTGGTGGTTAGATAATCAAATGCATTATGCTTTTTTAGATAATAGCTTTAAAATTGATTTAGTTCCTCAAACTATGAAAAATAAAAATACTTCTGATTATGTTATATCTTTAATTAGAAAATAATTTTCAAAAAAACTATACATTTAAACAAATGTATGCTATACTGGTAATAGGTGATAATATGTTAAATTATATATATGGCAAAGTAGTTATTCAAGAAAATAATTATATAGTTGTCGACCATAATGGACTTGGATTTACCGTATATGTTGCTAATCCATTTAGTTTTGAAATAGATAAAGAGGCAACTGTCTATGTTTATAATCATATTAAAGAAGATGAATATACTCTTTATGGTTTTAAAACTGATGATGAGCGTAAGTTATTTTTAAAATTAATAAATGTTAAAGGTTTAGGTCCTAAAATGGCTATGCCAATGTTTGCAACAGGTAGTACTGCCGGTATAATTGATGCAATAGATAGAGAAAATGTTTTATATTTAACTAAATTTCCTAAGATTGGTGAAAAATTAGCTCGTCAAATTATTTTAGATTTAAAAGGTAAATTAGCTAAGAAAGAAGAATTAGTAAATGATAATTCTTTTGAAGAATTAGTTAGTGTTTTAGAAAATTTAGGATATAAAAATGCGGAAATTAAAAAAGTATTACCAAAAGTTAATGCTTCATTAGATATTGAAAATCAAATAAAAGATGCTTTAAAATTAATGCTTAAATAGGAGGTAAAATGACTATTGGAATTGATATTGATAATACCATAACGGACAATTCAAAAATAATTTATAAATATATAAAAATATATGATAAAAGTTATGATAATTATCATGACTTACCAGAAGATCAATATCATGAATTTTTAACAACTTATATTGAAGATATTACGCAAAATACTGATTTAAAAGAAGGAGCAAAAGAAGCTATAACTTATCTTCATAATAATGGTCATAAAATTATTTTAATTACTGCTAGAAATTTATACTATTCTAAAAATATTATAAATATAACTTTAGAATACTTAAAAAAACATAATATCATTTATGATAAAATTATTTTTGGTACTAAAAACAATGGTCAAAAAGGAAAAGATGCATTTTTAAATAATATTGATATATTTATTGATGATAAAGAAAGTGTATTAGATGATGTAGCCAAATATGGCATTAAATGTCTTAAAATGGGTAATAAACCAAGTAAATATTTATGTTTTAATAATTGGCAAGATATTATAAATTATATAAAAAGTAAAGGTGATGAAGATGGAAGAAAGAATTATTGATGGTGAAGAATTAACAACAGATATATTTGAAGAAAATTTACGTCCTCAAGCTTTAGATGAATATATTGGTCAAGAAGAAATAAAAGAAAATTTAAGAATTTTTATTGAAGCTGCTAAAATGCGTAATGAATCTTTAGATCATGTTTTATTATATGGCCCTCCTGGTTTAGGAAAAACTACTTTAGCTCATATAATTGCTAATGAATTAGGAAGTAATATTAAAACTGCCAGTGGACCATCTTTAGAAAAAAGTGGTGATTTAGCCGCCGTATTATCAACGCTTGAACCTGGTGATGTTTTATTTATTGATGAAATACATCGCATGCCTAAATTTGTTGAAGAAATTTTATATCCAGCGATGGAAGATTTTGAACTAGATATCATCATGGGAAGTGATGGTAAAAGTCGTAGTATTAAAATTGATTTACCACCTTTCACTCTTGTTGGGGCTACAACTCGAGCAGGAGATTTATCAAGCCCCCTTCGTGATCGTTTTGGTATTATTTCTAAATTAAATTATTACAATGAAGAAGAATTAACTCAAATTGTAAAAAGAACAAGTCGCGTTTTAAGTATGAATATATCTGATGAAGCCGCTTTAGAAATTGCTAGACGTTGTCGTAAAACTCCGCGGGTTGCCAATCGTTTATTTAAAAGAGTTCGTGATTTTGCTTTAGTAAAGGGTACCGGTATAATTGATTTAGATATTACTATTGATAGTTTAAATCGGCTAAAAGTTGATAAATATGGATTAGATCAAATAGATATTGAATATTTAGAATCTTTAATTACTAAATTTAATGGAGGACCAGTTGGTATTGAAACTATAGCTACTTCTATTGGTGAAGAAACAACTACTATTGAAGATGTAGTAGAACCATTTTTACTTCAAGAAGGTTTTATTAAAAGAACACCTCGTGGAAGAGTAGCTACCGAAAAAGCTTATAATCATTTAAATGTAAATAGACAAGGAACTTTATTTTAAAGGAGATTTTGAAAATGTTACAAATATTATTAAACATAGAAAGTTATTTATTTTAAAATATTAGTTAAATAAAAAGAAAGGAGAATAAAAATGAAATTAATTGACGGAAAATTAATTGCTAGAGAATTAAAAAGAAAATTACAAGAAGAAATAGTTGCTAATAATTTAAATCCAAAATTAGCTATTATAATGGTCGGAAACAATGCTGCAAGTGAAATATATATTAAAAATAAAGTCAAAACATGTGAAGAATTAGGAATAAAAGTAAATGTTTATCGTTTTGATGAAAGTAATTATGAAAATGATATTATTAATAAAATAAAAGAATTAAATGCCGATCAAAGTGTTCATGGTATTCTTGTTCAAAGTCCATTACCAGCTAAATTTAATGAAGATTATATTATTAGTTTTATTGATGAATTAAAAGATGTTGATGGTTTTGGTACTTATAATTTAGGATGTTTAGCTCGTGATGAAGAAAAGTTCATTGCTGCAACTCCTTATGGTATCATAAAAATGTTAGAATATGAAAATATACCTATTGCTGGTAAACATATAGTAATTTTAGGTCGAAGTAAAATAGTGGGACGTCCTTTATTACTAGCTTTATTAAATCGAAATGCTACAGTTACTATAGCGCATTCTAAAACTAATAATTTAAAAGAAATAACTACTACTGCTGATATTTTAATAGTCGCTATAGGTAAAGCTAATTACATAACTAAAGATTATATTAAAGATAATGCTGTTATAATTGATGTTGGGATAAATCGTATTGACGGAAAAATATATGGTGATGTAGATTTTCAAAGTGTTAAAGATAAAGCATCTTATATTACTCCTGTACCAGGAGGAGTAGGGCCTATGACTATAACTATGCTTTTATATAATGTTGTATTAAGTGCTAAAAATGAAAGGAAGAAAAATAATGGATAAAAAAATATTAGAAGCTTTAAAAGCGGAAACTAAAAGACAACAAAATAATATTGAATTAATCGCATCTGAAAATTATGTTTCTAAAAGTATTTTAGAATTACAAGGTAGTATCTTTACTAATAAATATGCCGAAGGTTATCCTGGTAAGAGATATTATGGAGGATGTGAAAATGTTGATACCATTGAAAATTTAGCAATTTTATATGTAACAAAATTATTTGATGCTAAATATGCCAATGTTCAACCCCACAGTGGTTCTTCGGCTAATATGGCTGTATATCGAGCTTTATTAAAACCTCACGATAAAGTTTTAGGTTTAAATTTATCTCACGGAGGTCATTTAACTCATGGTCATGATATTAATTTTAGTGGTCTAGATTATGATTTTATAGCGTATAATCTTGATCCCGAAACAGAAATGTTAGATTATGATGCCATAAAAAAGTTAGCTTTAAAAGAAAAACCGCAAATGATTGTCGCAGGGGCAAGCGCTTATTCAAGATTTATTGATTTTCGCAAATTTCGAGAAATTGCCGATGAAGTAGGAGCATTACTTTTTGTAGATATGGCTCATATTGCTGGTTTAGTAGCCGCTGGTTATCACGAAAATCCAGTAAAATATGCTGATATAGTAACCTCGACAACTCATAAAACATTACGAGGTCCTCGCGGCGGAATAATATTAACTAATAATGAAGAAATAGCCAAAAAAATAAACAAAACAATTTTCCCAGGAATTCAAGGTGGACCTTTAATGCATATTATCGCGGCTAAAGCCCAATGTTTTTATGAAGCATTACAACCAGAATTTAAAGAATATGCTCATCAAATAATTAAAAATGCTCAAGCTCTAGCGGATACTTTAAAAGAAGAAGGATTTAAAATAATATCGGGTGGCACTGATAATCATTTAATGCTTGTTGATGTCAAAACCCCTTTAGGTATAACTGGTGCTATTGCCGAAACAGTCCTTGATAAAATTCATATAACAGTTAATAAAAATACAATACCAAATGAAACTGAATCACCTTTTAAAACCAGTGGTATAAGATTAGGTACACCGGCGATGACTACTAGAGGTTTAAAAGAAAAGGAATTTATTCAAATCGGTCATATAATTGCTAAAGCCCTAAAAAATAAAGATAATATGGATATTATGAAAGAGTTAGAACAAGAAGTTTTAGCCCTTACTAATAAATTTCCTATTTATGAATAAAAGGTGATAAGCATGCGTAAAGGTAAATTAATAGTAATTGAAGGAACAAATTGTATAGGAAAAGAAACTCAAAGTAAACTACTAGTTAAAAATTTAAAAAAAGAAGGCTATAAAGCTATAAATTTTAGTTTTCCAAATTATAAAAGTCCAACTGGTAAAATTATTGGTGATGCTTATTTAGGTAAAAATGGGCAATCTTTCTTTTCTGAAGGAAGTGCAAATGTAAATCCTAAAATATCGAGCCTTTACTATGCTGCTGATCGCCTTTATAACATTGATATTATAAATAAATATCTTGAAGATGGCTTTATTGTAGTTCTAAATCGTTATGTTGAATCAAATATGGCTTATGAAGGTGGAAAGATAAAAGATATTAAAGCCCGAAATATGATGTATGAATGGTTAGACAATTTAGAATTTGTTTTACTAGAATTACCAAGACCTGACTTAGTTATATATCTTTATTTACCTTATGAATATGTTTTAAAAATTAAAAATCAAAGAGGGGAACCCACTAACGAAGATATCTTACGTATGTCGGAAATTGCTTATTTTGAACTTGCCGAAATTTATGAATATCATAAAATAAATTGTCTTAAAGATAATAATATTCGCTCAATTAACGATATAGCAAACGAAATAAATAAAACTGTAAAAATTAATTTAGAAATGGATGAAAATAATGAATATAAATGATTTTGATTATAATTTACCAGAAAATTTAATTGCCCAAACTCCTTTAAAAAAACGAGATAATTCTAAATTACTAATTTTAGATAAAAAAACAGGTAATATTAAACATGAAGTATTTCATAATATTATAAATGAATTAGAAAAAGGTGATGTTTTAGTTTTAAATGAAACAAAAGTTATACCTGCTAGAATTATTGGAACTAAAAAAGATACTGGAGCAATTATTGAATTATTACTTTTAAAAGAATTAGGTAATGATACATGGGAATGTTTATCTAAGCCATTTAAAAGACTTAAAGTTGGATCTGTTATAACATTTAACGAAAATTTACAAGCTTTAGTTATTGAAAAATTAAATGAAGGAATAGTTCATGTTAAACTAGAGTATCAAGGTATTTTAATGGAAATATTAGATAAATTAGGCCAAATGCCTCTTCCTCCCTATATTCATGAAAAATTAAAAGATAAAGATCGTTATCAAACTGTATATGCCAAAAATATTGGTAGTGCTGCTGCTCCTACCGCGGGCCTTCATTTTACAGAAGATTTATTACAAAAAATAGAAGAAAAAGGCATTATCATAACTAAAATTACTTTACATGTTGGTTTAGGAACGTTTAGACCAGTTGAAGTTACTAATATTAAAGAGCATCATATGCACAGTGAATATTATGAAATGAATGAAGAAGCTGCCAATATATTAAATAAAGCAAAGCAAGAAAAACGAAGAATTATTGCTGTAGGAACGACATCTACTAGAGTATTAGAAACAGTTATGAATAAATATCATAAATTTACACCTTGTTCTGGTAATACTGATATTTTCATTTATCCTGGTTATGAATTTAAAGCTATTGATGGTTTAATAACTAACTTTCATTTACCAAAATCAACATTATTGATGCTTGTTAGTGCTCTTGCTTCCAAAGAATACATTTTAAAAGCTTATGAAGAGGCTATAAAAAACAATTATCGATTTTTCTCATTTGGGGATGCCATGTTTATAAAATAAAAATAAGTGTAAAGAGTGAAGTTTTTTTCTTGAGTATTTTTAATTACTTGGTTATAATAATAATAGGTGATAATTATGCATTTTTATGAAAAATTATTAATTTTAATTGTTTTATTTTTAGGAGTAACCATAGGAACCGCTTCTATAATTGGAATGTATGTAAGAGAGCAAAAAGCAAATAGTACTCCTAGTAATCGAATAATATTAGAGAATATCAATCTTTACGACTTCTCGAGTGGCATTACTATAAGCTCTAATTAAACCCCCAGCTCCTAATTTTATGCCCCCAAAATATCTAATAATCACTATTAATACATTATTAAGATTATTTTTTTCAATAATATTTAAAATTGGTAAACCTGCTGTCCCTGATGGTTCTTTATCATCAGATTTTTTAATGTAATTATTTATTTTATAAGCATAAGGTAAATGTCTAGCTTTCTTATGTTCTTTTTTTAAATCATTTAAAATAGTTAATATTTGATCTAAATCATTAACTTCATAATAGAAAGCTATAAATTTTGATTTTTTAATTTCTAAAGTTATTTTATTTAATAATTTCATCTTTTTACACCTCTAATTAAATTATACCTTAATTTTTTTCAAATTTGTAGTATAATATTGATAGGTGATGTCAAATGTTTAAAGAAAAACTAAAATTAATACCTCATTTACCAGGATCTTATCAAATGAAAAATAAAGATGGCGTAATAATTTATGTAGGCAAAGCTAAAGATTTAAAAAAAAGAGTTAATTCTTATTTTAATCGCCCACAAACTGGTAAAACTGCTAAAATGGTAAGTGAAATTGCCGATTTTGAATATATCATCGCCAGTAGTGAATTAGAAGCTTTTATTTTAGAATTTAATTTAATTAAACATTATGACCCTAAATATAATATTTTACTTAAAGATGATAAAAGTTATCCTTACATTGAATATATAAAAAAACCTTATCCCAAACTTAAAGTATCTCGTTATTTAAATATTAAGAAAAAAGATAAAAAAATGTTATTTGGTCCTTATCCTAATGCTTATGCTGCTAGAAGAATTGTTTCATTAATAAATCGTTTATATCCTTTAAAAAAATGTGAAAATATGCCTAAAAAAGTATGTTTATATTATCATATAGGAGAATGTTTAGGTTACTGTGAAAAGAAAGTTGATCCTCTAAAATTAAATAAAATGGAAGAAGAAATATTAGCATTTTTAAGAGGTAATGGAGATATTTTAAAAAATAAAATAATTGAAAAAATGAATAATTACAGTGAAAATCTTAATTTTGAAATGGCTTTAGAACTAAAAAAAGAATTAAATTATATAAGTATAATATTAGATAAGCAAAAAATGGAATTACATGATTATGAAAATCGAGATTGTATAGGTTTTTATTTCAATAAAGGTTATTTAAGTCTTCAAATTTTATTTTTAAGAAATGGTCGTTTAATTGGGGGTCATACGGATATATTTCCGGTTATAAGTACATGGGAAGATGAACTTGATTATTATTTAATGAATTTTTATAGTAAGCATGAAATACCTAAAGAAATACTTTGTCCTGAAGATATAAATAATGAAATTTTAAGTGAAGTAATAAAAACAAATTTTATTACTCCTAAAAAAGGTAAAAAGAAAAATTTAGTAGAAATGGCTTCATTAAATGCTAAAATAAATCTAGAAAATGAATTAGAAATTATATTAAAAGATGAAGATAAAACCGAAAAAGCCAATGATGAATTAAAAGAATTGTTAAATATACCTAAATTAGATCGTATTGATTTATTTGATAATTCTAATTTATTTGGAGAATTTACAGTAAGTTGTATGGTTGTTTTTAAAAATGGTAAACCAGCCAAAAAAGAATATCGAAAATACAAAATAAGTTTAGATAAAAATGATGATTATCATACCATGGAAGAAGTAATTTATCGTCGTTACTACCGAGCTTTAGTAGAAAAAACAGAATTACCCGATTTAATAATTGTCGATGGTGGTCAAAATCAAATAAATGCTTGTTTAAATATTTTAAATGATTTAAATTTAAATATCAAAGTATGTGGTTTAAGAAAAAATGATAAGCACCGAACCAATGATTTAATTGATCATTTAGGTAATGTTTATGAAATAGCTAAAACTAGTAATGTTTTTCATTATTTAACTCGTATGCAAGATGAAGTCCATCGTTATACGATTAATTATCATCGAACTATTAGAAGTAAAGGAGCAATATCTAGTGTCTTAGATAACATTGAAGGTATTGGAACTAAAAGAAAAAAAGAACTTATAAAAACATTTGGAAGTATAAATAAAATAAAAGAGGCAAACATTGAAGAATTAAAAAAGATTATCCCAGAAAATGTTGCTTTAAACCTCCAAGAATATTTAAAGAACTTACAAGAAAACCAAAAACCAAAATCATATTGAATTTAACAAAGTAATTTAGTATAATTAGTCTAGGTGGTAAAAATGACAAAACTAATCGAGCTAAACACAGATTCTAACCTCTTAGTATCAAGTAAAATTTTAACATTTGATAAACCCGATTATGTTTATATACCAATTAAAACCAATAAAATTTTAGTAAAACAAAATACTAAAGTAGAAATTGGTACTATTCTAATGGAAGATAATAATATAAAAATAACATCTCCCATCTCTGGAACAATTAAAGCTATTAAAAAAGTAATGACTATAAATGGTGAAGAAAATGCTATTGAAATCCAAAATGATTTTGAAGAAAAAAGTGAAAAAACACCTACTAGTAAACGTAATTTAAAAAATATTTCTACCACTAAAATAACTAATATTTTAAAAGAATATCAAATAGATTTAACTAAAACATCTAATTTAATTCTTAATTGTTTAGATGATGAACCATATGTTTTAACTGAAAACTTTTATTTATTTTTATATTATGAAGGTTTTTTAGAATTATTAGATAAAATATCTCGTACCTATAATATATCTAATATTACTATATGTGTTAAATCTAGTAGTAGTGAAAATATTTCTAAAATAATGAGTTATTTAGGAATGTATCCTAATATTAATTTAAATATTATTCCTGATTTATATTTAATAAGTAAAGATAAATATTTATTAGAACATTTAAATCTAAATAATAAAGATACTACCATAATTAAAGCTAGTACATTTTATAATATTTATAATTTAATTAAAAAAAATAAAAGTAATACTGATAAATTAATAACAATAAGTGGTAATGGAGTATCAAATCCTTCCATAGTTAAAACTAAAATGGGAGCCAAAGTAATTGATATTTTAAATAATTTAATAAATGTTTTACCAAACACTGAGTATTTAACAGGTTTAATGAGTGGTCATTATGTTGATATAGCTGATTTAATAATAACTAATGATTTAAATAGCATTTTAATTATGAAACCTAAAAAATATTTAAAAACAACTAAATGTTTAAAATGTGGAGCATGTCTTGATGTTTGTCCCGTAAATATTAATCCTTTACTTTTAAGTGATGCAACATATTATGAAAAAGTAAAAGATATATGTTTAAAATGCGGTTTATGTTCATATATATGTCCCGCTCACATAAACTTTAATGAAAAAGGAGATAACCATGTCTAAAATACCTAGAATTCATTATTATAAAGATCGTCGTCATTTAATTAATACTTATTATTTAGCCTTACTTCCTTTAATTATTTTTAGTATTTATAAAAATGGCATTTTATTATATACCAATAATTTAATTAATTTTTCTCACATATTAATTCCTCTTTATTTTTATATAATAAGTATTATTATAAGTATATTAATTTCTTTAATATTTAAAGATAGTTTTAAAGAAACAACATTAATATGTTTAATAAGTGCATCAACTATTTCCCTAAATACTAATATGATTATTTATCCTATATTATTATTTGTAATTTTATTTATAATTAAATATTTAAAATCACATTATAAACTAGAATTTAATTCTATTTCTATTATTCATTTAACTTTATTATTAGCTGTTTTATTAAATGGATATTCCTATTTAAATATAAGTGAAACTTTAAATAAATTTAATTATAATTTATTTGATGTATTTATTGGTCATAATATATCAGGTCTTGCTACTAGTAGTACTTTAATTATGATTATCAGTTTAATTATTTTATCTTTAAATAAATTTTATAAAAAAAATATTGCTTATTCTGCCATTATAAGTTATTTAATTATAAGTAGTAGTTATATACTTTTAACTAAAGATTATAATTATTTAAATATTATTTTAAGTGGCAGTGCATATTTTAGTTTTATCTTTATAGCCCCATTTATTTATGAAACTCCAATTACTCGTAAATCATCTTTAATATATGGTATTTTAATTGGTATTTTAACTAGTTTAATAAGTATATATATAACTCCTATTGAAGCATCTTATATTGTAATTTTTATTCTAAGTTTATTTATTCCAATATTAAATAAAATAGCTAATAAAAAATATTTAAAAGCTACTTAATTTTTTCTATTAAAGACTACTTTTTTATCTATTTTACCAAGTAAATAATCGGCACTTATTCCAAATTTATCACAAATTTTATATAATACTGGAATAGTAATTAAAACATGCCCATTTTCATATTCTGATATAGTAGTTCTTGATATATTTAATAAATCAGCTAATTTACTTTGAGTATAATGTAATTCTTCTCTAAAGCTTTTAAGTCTTTGACCAACTAATTCTTTATTAATATTTTTAATAACATTTTTATATTGTTTACTATCTTTAAAATTAAACATATAATCAAAAGAAACATTAAAATAATTACATAAAGTATTTAAATGTTTAGTAGGGATTAAAACATTTTCTTTTTCATAATTATTATAAGTATTACTATCAAATCTAATTATAATTCCGACATCTAATAAAGACATTTTATTATCTTCTCTTAAAGCTTGCAATTTTTCACCATAAAACATTATATCACCCACATATATAATTTCTGTTTATATTATATGAAAATTAAATCTAAAAAGCAAGATTATTCACCCGAGTTTTGCAGTTGATGGAACTATAAAGTATAAACAAACCTAGATTTTATCTAGTTTTATTTTGTCAAGTTT
>CANQMC010000034.1 GCA_947624855.1 uncultured Bacilli bacterium
TTCACACCCGCATAGCAGGTGGATTTACACGCGACTTATTTAGTCGCGGCAATTCTGTTGAATTGCATATTAAAAAACTTACTTTGATAGTAAGTTATTTTAAATTAGCAATCGTTTTTTCTATTTCCCTTTTTGTTTGAAAGCCTATTGTTCTATTTTTAAGTTCTCCATCTTTAAAATAACAAATGGTAGGAATACTCATAATACCAAATTCTGTAGCAAGATTTTCATGAGTATCAACATTAACTTTTAAAATATTTTCATTAAGTTGTTCTAAAATAGGACTTAACATTTTACATGGGCCACACCAATCAGCATAAAAATCGACAATCCAAAAACCATTTTTTATGATTTCTTTAAAATCTTCTTTTTCTAAATATTTAATCATTTTTTCACTCTCCTTTAAAACTATCTAATATTACTTGAGCTCCAGGAAAATTTAATTTACCAGAGTCAATTAACATTTTTGTAGTTTCTTTTGTTACTACATTATATGATAACATAATTTTTAATATTTCGCCATTATAAGCATCTTTATTTTTACTGTTTTTATATTTTTCTTGTAATTTATTGATATCCATTATTGCATCATAAGTATCATTTACCATAGTTCCAACTACTGGTGTTTTATCAATTATACTTTTGGCTAGAGTACTTTCACTTACTAATTTATTAGTACTATTAAATTGGATTAAAACAAATAAAATTATAAAACTGAAGAATACAGCTTCTAAAAAACCTAAAACTGCCCCAATTATTTTTGATGGAATTCCTAATATAATAGTCATAGTTAGTAATTTTTCAATTATACCTGATACTTTTAAGATTATAGATAATATGCTATATAAAACAACAAAAACTAAAATATAAGCTATACTTTCATAAAGTAAAATATTTAAAGTTATTAAACCTTCCCAACTACCACTAAAGTTTACAAAAGGACAATATTTAAATAACAGTTCTGCAATTGGGTTTTTTAAATAATAGGAAATAACTACTAAAGCTATAATTCCTACTAAGGCTACTAAACTTTTTATTGCTCCTTTTTTAAATCCTAAAACAGCTCCACATAATAAGAATAATATTAAGATACTATCCAAAATTGTCAAATTTATCATCTCCTATTATAATTATATCCTAAAGTTTTTGAAAAATAAAGTAATATATGTTATTATATATGTAAGAGGTGTAAAAAATGACAATTGTTTTTAAAGTAAGTGACAATATTAAACCATTAATGATGGAATTTTATCAAGATAGAAAGGAAGCTAAAACTCCCCCTTATGCCCTATTTCAAGTTAAAGATTATGATTGTGTTACAACTTTATATGAATCTGGTAAAGTTATGTTTCAAGGAATTGGTGCCGATATTGAGGCTAGTTATTGGATTGAAGAAGAAAGAATTAGAAATGGAAGAATAATTGATATAACTGGAAAAGAAACAAAAACTGAAGAAAAAAGATTTTTAATTAAAGAAAGTACAATTGGTTCTGATGAAGTAGGAACTGGAGATTTCTTTGGACCAATCGTGGTAACTGCTACTTTTGTGGCTAAAGAAAATATAGATTTTTTAATTGATCTTGGAGTAAGAGATTCCAAAAAAATTACAGATGCAAAAATTAAAAAAATTGCCCCAGCAATCATGGAAAAAATTCCTTATAGTACTTATATTTTAACCAATGAAGAATATAATAAAAATCATAGTACAAACTTTAATATGAATAAAATAAAAGCTATTCTTCATAATAAAGTGTTATTTGATATGGTAAATAAAAACTTTAATTATGATAAAATTATTGTAGATCAATTTGTTTATCCTGCAAAATATTATGAACATTTAAAAGATGTTAAAGATAAAGTTACTAATATAACTTTTATGACTAAAGCAGAAGATAAATGTTTAGCAGTTGCAGCAGCTTCAATTATTTCTCGTTTTAAATTTTTAGAAGAAATGGCTAAAATTAGTGAACAACTTAATTTAGAAATTCCTAAAGGAGCTGGTCCAGCAGTTGATGAAATAGGAATTCAAATTGTTAAACAATATGGATTTCCTAAATTAAATACTATTGCTAAATTAAATTTTAAAAATAAAGATAAAATAAAAAGTGCCCTTTAACCTCAAAATGAGGTTTTTTTAGGCACAAATATCTAAAATAAATAATTCTAAAGCTATATATTTATCAATTTTACCACTTTTAATATCTAAATCTATTTGAGCTAATTTTAAAATAATATTTTCTAATTCTTTTAATTTATAAGGAAATACTTTTTTTAAATATCGTTCTAGTTGCCAATCTTGAAGTTTTAATTCATTCATAATTTCATATTCTCTTTTATTGTTATTTAATAAATTTTTTACATTTAACATGATACGAAAATCACGAGCTATTAAAGAAATTAAAACTGTAGGTTCAACTTTTAATATTTTTAAATCTTTTAATAAATTAAGACTTTTTTCTAAATCATTTTCAACTATAGCGTCTACTAATAAAAAATTATTATTATTTAAAGATTTAGATACAATATTTAATACATCTTCTGTTTTAATATAAGTAGGTTCATCATAATATAAAATTAATTTATTTACTTCATTCATAGTAACATCATAATTATTTAAAGAATTATCCATTATATATTTAATACTTTCTTTACTTATACTAAAACCTAATTTTTTTAAATATGCATCAACTTTATTTTCAATTTCATAAAATTTTAAGTTAGGAATATTTATTAAATTGTATTTATCTTTTATTATTTTAGTTATTTTTTTGCGAGTATCTACTTTTTCCATACAAACAAAGATAATAGTTGTTTTATTATTAGGATTTTCTAAAAGTTTTAATAAAGATTTTTCATCACTTTCTTTAAGTTTTGCACTGTTAAAAAAATTGGCATTTTTTACTATAATAAATTTTTCTTCATCAAACATAGAATAATAACCTGCTTCGATAATTACATCATCTAAAGTATTACATCCAAGATCAAAAACTGAGACATTTTTACTATCTTTAACTATTTCATTTATCTTTTCATTTATAAGTAAATAACTTTCACCTGTTATTAAATAAATTTTCATATACATCACTTTTTTTATTATAACATTAATTCAAAAAATTACTAGTACTATGGTGGATAAAATTGGATTTTAACATCTTTTTTACTTAATATAAATTCAATTGTTCCTTTAGAGATTGTTGAATAATATTTTAAGTTTAAATTATTTAAATTAGTAATTGTCTCAGGTGAAGGATGATTATATCTATTATTTCGACCGGCTGATATTATACTATAATTTGGGTTTAACATCTTTAAAAAATCATAATCACTACTAGTTTTAGAGCCATGATGACCTAATTTTAAAATATTTATTTTTAAATTATATTTATTCATAATATTTTGTTCAACCATTTTAGGAGCATCACCCATAAATAAAATATTATAATTAGATAAATTAGTATATAAAACTAATGAACTATCATTTTCATCAGTTCCAACATATTCATTTAAATTAGTTATGGTTAGTTCTTTTCCTTGATAATTATTAGAAATAATTTGTTTTATTTCGTTTTTTAAATTAGTTTCATAATTATTTAAAGAATTATTATTAAGCATTAATTTATTTACTTTAATTTGATTTATTAAATCTTTACTATAACCGATATGATCAGCATCACCATGAGTTATAATTAATAAATCTAATTTGTTTAAACCTTTACTTTTTAAAAATGTTACTATATTATCCATTAAAGAATATTCATGTTCTCTTTTTTGCCAATCTTCTTTAGGATAAGTTATTTTTCCTCCAGTATCAATCATAATTACATCTTTTTGATGCTTAGTTATTATTAAACTACTATCCCCTTGCCCAACATCTAAATAATAAATATAATTATTATTATCAAAATGAGGGAATAATTTAGAAGCAATAATTAAAATAACTAAATAAAAGGTTTTTTTAAAATTATATTTATAGATTAAATAAATAATAAAATAATATATTAAAATAAATATAATATTTACTTTAGCTATAACTATATTTAAACTAAAACTATTTAATAAATTATTTATAAATTCTAAAATATTGATACATATATTTAAAATTGGTTCTAAAAAAGGTATTAAAAAAGTGATAATAGTTAAAGGAAATAAAATTATACTTACAAGAGGAACCATTATAATATTATTAATGATAGTAAATAAATTAAATTCATAAAAGTTATAGATAGTTATTGGTAAACTAAAAATAAAGGCTATAAAACTTACTTTAAAAGTTTTAGTTAAATAATTACCAGTTATTTTTTTACTAAATAACATTAATCCAAAAGTAGTTAGAAAAGAATATAAAAAACCTAAATTATATAAATAAAAAGGATTAATGATTGTTAAAAGAAAAAATAAATAATAAAGAATTTTTAAACTACTTAAATTATATTTAAATTTTTTATTTAAAAGTAAAAATATATATAATAAACTTGCTCTAATTACAGAAGCTGTAAAGCCAATTAAAAACATATATATACTTAAAAATAAAATAATTATTATGTGCCCTATTGTTTCTTTAACTTTTAATTTTTTAAATAATAGTTCCCACATTAAAACTAAAAAACTAACATGCATACCAGAAACTGCAAATAAATGAGTTACTCCATTATTTTGATAAGCCTCATAAACATCATCACTAATATAATCTTTATCACCTAAGATAAAAGTATAAATATATGATTTAGCATTGTTAAATTTATTAATTCGATTTATAAAAGCATTTTTGATTTTATATAATGGTGATATATTAGAATTATCAATAGTAATTTTTTCAATATTCATTGTATAATAAATATGATTATTATATAAATAATTTTGATAGTTAAATGTATTTGGAATAGTATTTTTACTTGGTTTAGTTAAAGTTCCATTGATAGTTACTTTAGAACCATATTTTAAAGAATTAGCTATTTTATTTTTTTCGGCTTCACTTTTAAAATAATAAGTTCCTTTTAATTTTTCTTGAGATTTGATAGTAAGACTAAGTTTATCACCATCGATACTTTTATCAATAATTATTCCTTTTATTTCATTTGAATTTATATTATAAATAGAATCATATTTTATAATTTTAGTGGTAATAAAAGCATAACAAATAATAAATATTAAACTAAGAATTAAAAATATTTTAGACTGTAATATAGTCTTTAAGTTTGGCAAAACTCTTATCTCCTATGCCTGAAACATTCATTAAATCTTCAATAGTTTTAAAATTTCCATTTTCTTCACGATAACTAATAATAGCTTTGGCTTTTGATTCACCAATACCTGAAATTGTCATAAGTTCTTCTAAACTAGCTGTATTAATATTTACTAATTTAGAGCTAGAATCAGAATTTTGATTAGTAGTATTATCTTTTGGTGCTGTATCTAATGAATCATTTTTATTTGAAACATTGGGATTAGTTTCAATAATGCTCGATCCTTCAGTTATACAATCTTTGATATCATAATTTTCGCTTTGGCATACTACACTTGCGGCCGTGCTGGCATCTTTATCTTTGTTAATTTTGGCTATTTCAGACTTAGTATAAACATAAACAACCATTTCATCACTAACTTTTTTACTTAAATTTATGCCATTTTTATAAGCATTTGTATTAAAACCACCAGCTAATGTTACTACTTCATTAATGATGCTGTTACTTGCTACTTGATAAACACCAGGTTTTTTAACTGCACCTTTAATATCTACATATACTGTTTTTATTGTTTCTTCTTCTACGGGCTCTACTTTTTTAGTTTCTGTTACTAATGCAATACTTTCATTAGAAACTTCTTTATTATCTTTTAAATAATATTTACAAACAATTAAAATGATACAAATTAGAAGTAAAACTATAATTAATAAATCGCGTCCATTCTTTTTTAAAAAATTTACAACATTTTGCATAATATCCTCCTTTCTGAGGAAAATATAGCATAAAAAATTAAGGGTGTCAAAATACAGATTTAGTAAAATTCTCTTAGCAGAAATTATAAAATCTGCTAAGCCAATTTAGTTAAATCTGCTAAGCAGATATAGTAAAATCTGTTTTTTTAAAAATTATTAAAATTTTACATTTTATTTACAAAAAAAATCTAATGTTTTTTAGATTTTCTAAATAATAAAAGATAAAAGGTAATAATTAATAAAAAGCAAATTACTCCGATTAAAGGGGCAACATAATTTGGTAGTTCCTCTTTAGGTTCTAATTTAACATTTAACATTTCTTCAAGGCTTTTATTTACTTTTGTTGTATCATCTTTATAAACATATAAATTATAAATTGTTTCTTTATCATCTTTAGTTACAATTAAATTTACTTCATTTAAACCATTTTGTAAATCATGGTTATTTTCTATTTTAACTGTTGCTCCTTCACTTACTTTATATTCTAGTTTTAGTTCTGTTTCATTTTGATCAAGATCAATAGTATAAATATTATTTAAAGGATCAAATTTAAGAGGCATATTGCCATTAAGTATTTTTAAATCATTCAGCATGTTATCACCTATTTTTATTCTAATCAAAAAAAGGAAGGTTATACTTCCTAGATTAATTTAATTAAGATTTCATTCATGACATATAACTTTTTAGGATTTATAAAAACATAACCATCTTTATAAATTAAATCACCAGTTTTTATTAAAGGTTTTATTGGAAAAATATTTTGCATATTTTCTTCAAATTTATCATAAAAAGTTTCTAAATTTATTCCTTTTAATAATCTAAAACCTAAAATTAATTCATTTTCCATATTATCTACTTTACTCATTAAAGATTTAGAACTAACAAAGTTTCCTTTTAAATATTCCGTAAGACTTTTAGTATTTTCATAACGAATAGCAGCAACATAACCACTAGCACCACAGCCAAAACCATAATATTCTTCATTGTGCCAATAAGTTAAATTATGTTTTGATTCATAACCTTTTTTGGCAAAATTAGATATTTCATAATGTTCATAGCCTTTTTTCTTTAATTTTTTACATATTAATTCATACATTTTTAAATCATGTTCTTCTTCAATAGGTTTTATTTTATTTAAACCTACTAAAGTATTTTTTTCAATTATTAAACTATAAGTACTAATGTGTTCTGGTTTTAATTTTAAGATTAAACTTAAATCTTTATTAAGAATTTTTAAATTTTCATTTGGTATAGCATACATTAAATCTAAATTAATATTTTTAAAACCAATATTACGTGCTAATTCAATTTTAGTTTTAGCTTCTTTAAAAGTACAATTTCGATTCATGAATTTTAGTTTTTCAGCATTAAAACTTTCAATTCCGATACTTAACCTATTTACTTTATTTTCATATAATATTTTTAATTTTTCTTCTTCAATATCTTTTAGATTACATTCAAAAGTAAATTCTAAATTGGGACTTAATTTAAATTTATTTAAAACTTTAAATAAAGATTCTAATTCATTAATATTTAAACATGAGGGAGTTCCTCCCCCAATATAAAGGGTTTCTATTTCTTCTCCTAAATAATTATTTTCTATTTCTTCTTCTAATCTTTTAAGATATGGTTCTATCCATTCATGATTATAAACTACTTTACAAAAATCACAATAGGAACATATATTATCACAAAAAGGAATGTGAATATATACTGCTTTTATTTTATCCATTTTTAATCCTCCCCGCTTAAGACTGCTAAAAAGGCTTCTTGAGGTACTTCAACATTGCCGACCATTTTCATTCTTTTTTTACCTTCTTTTTGTTTCTCTAAAAGTTTTCTTTTACGAGAAATATCTCCTCCATAACATTTAGCTAAAACATTTTTACGCATAGCACTAATGGTTTCTCGGGCAATTACTTTACTTCCTACACTTGCTTGAATTGGTAATTCAAACATTTGTCTTGGGATTAATTCTTTTAATTTTTTGACAATACTTCGACCTCTTTGATAAGCAAAATCTTTATGAACAATAATTGATAAAGCATCAACGGGTTTACTATTTAATAAAATATCCATTTTAACTAAATCAGATACTCTATAACCACATATTTCATAATCAAAAGAAGCATAACCTTTAGTATAACTTTTTAATTTATCAAAAAAATCATATACTATTTCCGATAAAGGTATTTCATAATGAATATTAACTCTTACTTCATCAATATATTCCATTGTTTTATATATTCCTCTTTTATTTTGACATAATTCCATAATAGAACCTATATATTCACTTGGAACAATAATATTAGTATAAATAAAAGGTTCTTCAATGCTGGAGATAATACTACGATCTGGCATTTTATTAGGACTATCTATTTCTATAGTAGTTTCATTGGTTAAAGTAACTTTATAAATTACACTAGGACTGGTCGCTATGATGTCTATGCCAAATTCTCTTTCAATTCGAGTCATAATGACATCCATATGTAATAAGCCTAAAAATCCTACTCTAAAGCCAAAACCTAAAGCATCACTAGTTTCTGGTTCATAACTTAAAGCAGCATCATTTAATTTTAATTTATTTAAAGCTTCTTTTAAATTTTCAAATTGATTTGGTTCAACTGGAAATAAACCTGAATAAACCATTGGTTTCATGGGCTGATAACCTTTTATAGGAAGACGTGCTGGATTTTCACTTAAAGTTATAGTATCTCCTACTTGAACTTTCGTTATATCTTTAATACTAGCACAAACATAACCAACAGTTCCAGCTGGTATACTTTCTCTTTTGGTTTCTTTGGGAGTATTTACTCCTAATTCGACAATTTCAAAATCCGTATCAGTTGCCATCATTTTAATTTTATCTTTAACTTTTAAAGTGCCACTTACTACTTTTACTAAGGCAATTACTCCTCGATAAGCATCAAAACGACTATCAAAAATTAAAGCTTTAGTTTCATTAGTATCAGGTATGGTTGGAGCTGGTATCTTTTTAATTATTTCTTCAATTAAATCGGGAACTCCTTCTCCAGTTTTTCCACTTGTTAAAATAATATCTTCTTCTTTAAAGCCAAAAACTCTTTTTAATTCTTCTTTAACTTTAGGAACATTAGCATTAGGTAAATCTATTTTATTTATAACAGGAATAATTGTTAAATCATTATTTAAAGCAAGATATAAATTGGCAATAGTTTGAGCTTCAATTCCTTGAGCAGCATCAACAACTAAAATAGCTCCTTCACACGCGGCAAGACTTCTTGAAACTTCATAAGAAAAATCGACATGACCAGGAGTGTCTATTAAATTTAAAGTATATTCTTCTTTATTATAAGTAGTATGAAGTTCAACAGCATTTAATTTTATAGTTATGCCTCTTTCTCTTTCTAAATCCATACTATCTAAAACTTGTTCTTTCATTTCTCTTTTATCTATAGCATGCGTATATTCTAAGATTCGATCAGCAAGAGTACTTTTGCCATGATCAATATGAGCAATGATAGAAAAATTTCTAATATTTTTTGCATTCATATATAACACCTCTTTAATTATATCAATAAATTAAAAAAGATTAAAGCCTAAACTTTAAGCTTTAAGTAATTAATTTAAATCTTTTTTAGCTTATTTTATTAAACATTTTTAAATAATTTAATGATGATATTTCAAAATGGGCATCACTATTCTTATTATTCATATTAATATTTAATCTAATTAAACCTTCTTCAATTAATTTAATTATTTCATTAAATGGTTTTAATTCATAAAATTCAATATCATAATATTTATAATATTTTTTATTATTAATAATTTTAGGCCAAGCTTTAATATAAACTAAATATTTTCTTTTTTTAGTTAATTTATCTTTAAAATCTGAAAAATCCCAAAATATTTTTTGTTCAATAAAATTAAAATATTTATCCATGATTAAAAGATATATTTTTTCTTTTTCATAATCTATTTTTAATTTAAATAAAAATCTTCCTCCTATGTCAGTAGAACAATTGGCCCCGATATCACAATTAATAATTTTGGATTTTTTGTTATATTCATCATAATAACCATATTTACTTTTTAATTTTTTTAGTTCTTGATTATTTTTAAGATTTTTATAAATCTTAAAATTATTAATAGTACTATTTTTAATCATAAAATGAATATTATGATATTTACTTAAATCCATTAGATCTTCAAACGTTTTATCTACGCTGCCTAATTTATTTCGAGTATCTTTTATGTAGTCCATCCCTTTTATTCTTTTAAATTCTTTTTCAATTTCTTGTAATCTTTTTGATAACATAAAAAACATCCCTTTCTTAAGAATGTTTTTTATATTAACACACAAAATGCGCGAAATTTGTCGAATATTGTAATATTTGCTAAATTTTTTTATTTCATGTATTTTTCTATGATTGATTTAATATTATCAGCTTCTTTATAACCGAAGAAACCATCAACCATTTTACCATTTTTTATAACTATAACAGTTGGAGTATAACCATAATTTAATAAGAAATTACCATAAGTATCTTCTTTCTTTTCAGTTTTACCTTCAGAATTTGATACATTTAGTTCTGTTTTTTTATCAAATTTTTTGGCTAAATCGGCTAATTCTTGATTCCAATATGACCAATCTTTATCAATTGTACTCATTTCTACAGCTAAATAATCAGTAGTATAATTTAATTCTTCTTGAATTTGAGTTAAAATTGGTACTGTTTGTTGACAATATTCACAGTCGCTTCGACCAATATATAAAACATGAGTACCTTTATCTTTAAATAAAGCAAGAGCTCCATCAACATCAACTTCATTAAATTTACTTACATCATAGTTTTCATTAGAAATTGTTTGATTATTATTACTATCAGTTGTTTCTCTAGTGGTTACATTTCCTCCTTTAAAATATAAACCTATAACCGCTATTAGTAAAACTATAAAACCAATTGCCACTATTATAGTTAAATTTTTTAATTTTTGCTCAATAGCATTTTGTTCATTCATAAAATCCCTCCTAAATATTATTATACTATTAAAAAAAGCTAAAATCAATCAACTAATGTAGCTTTTACATCTTTTTTGTTTTCATTTAATTCTAGCTTTATTTTATTTTCATTATAGACTATTTTATTATCACTGGGATCAGTAATTAAGCCTTCATTATTACCAAGTAAAAAACCTTTTGTTACAAGATCATTTACAGTTATAAATGTTGTATTTGTTTCTTTAAAAATATCTAAATTTGCTAAAGCATATTCTTGGGCTTGAAGTTCTATCATATTTTTTACTTCAGATTTGGCTTCAGCATTATCCATTACAAAAGCATATGATGCTTTATTTACTGTAATAAAAGCGACAATCCCCAATAAAACTATAACAACTAAAATTTCAATTTTTGTATATCCATGCTTATTCATTTTACCACCTTTATTAAGTATAACATAAAGTTTTAAAAGAAAAAAGTATTTATAGTTATTTTTTTAAACTTAAATACTTTTCTGTTAAAGATTCTAAATTAAATCGAGCATTTAAAGGACTAGTACTTGGTAAATATGTGGCTTCTTGATGAGTTTTATTTTTAATTAATTTATTATATAAATTATAGGCTGTTTTACCATTTACAAATATATGATGAATCTTACTATTATTTATAATAGATGTAATATCATTTGGAATAACATTTTTAATACTTAAATCACTAGAACCTTTAATATCACAAACTTTACAAACATCAAATAAAGCAATATGATGTTTTTTTAAAAGTTGTGTTAAACTTAATGACTGATAAACAAAAAAGTGGTAAAATAGAAACGCCAAACAAAATGTAGAAGGGAG
>CANQMC010000035.1 GCA_947624855.1 uncultured Bacilli bacterium
AGAATTTTCTAAGATAGTTGATATTATAAATAGAAAGGTGAATTGTTTTATATGAAAGATACAGGAATTAAGTTTGAGACACTAAGAAAAGGTTTTAACTTTAAAAAAGCATTTATAGGATTAGTAGTAATAGTAGCCATAGGAAGTGTAATAATACTAAAAGGTTCTAAAGCCAATTATACATATGAACAAATAATACCATTTGCAGAAGGAGAAGTAAGAATAAGAAAAGCAGATTTAAATTTAATGGCAGTAAATGTACAAAAGACAAAAGGATGTACAACAAAAGATACTTGTTATGAATCAACAAAAGATGTACCAACAAGTGGATATAAAATTAATGAAGAAAATTCATATTGTACAGTAGATAATGGAACAAAAGATGTCGAAGATAAAACAATACCAATGGAATATAAAAATGGGAAAGTATATATAGGAGTAAATAAAAAAGGAACAAGATGTTATATATATTTAGATATAAAAGAATATGACTGTGCAGGCCCAGCATGTGAAACAATAATGGTAAATAAAACAATTTTAACAAGAGCAGCAGGAACATTTGGAAATACCATAACAGGAGATAAAACAGGAACAATATACCAATCAGCAGATGAAAGTCAATACGATGATTTCGGAAAAGTATATTACTTTGCAGGAAACCCAACAGATAACTGGGTAAAGTTTGGAAAAGTAGGAAGTAGTGATATATATTGGCGAATCATTCGAATAAACGGCGATGGAAGTATAAGAATGATATATTCGGGAACAGGGAGTGCAGCAACTACAGGGACAGATACTCAAATAACAGTTGAAGGTAAAAATACAAGTGCATTCAATAGTTCAGAAAATTACAATGCCTATGTCGGATATATGTATGGAACACCAGGATCAAAGAGTTATGCAGAAGAGCATAAAAACACTACACCAAGTATAATAAAAACAGTATTAGATAATTGGTATAATACAACAACAAATCTATCAACTTTATCAACAAAACTAAGTCATACAGCAGGATTTTGTGGGGATAGATCGAGTAGTACAGATACAAGTACAGTACCAGCACAGACAGGAGGCTATGGAACAACAATAACATATTATGGAGCATACTATAGAAATGTAACAAACAAGACACCAAGTTTTAAGTGTACATATAAAGGAAATGATTTATATACAACACCAGAAGATGCAAGTCAAGGAAATAAGAAACTAACATATCCAATAGGATTAATAACCGTCGATGAAGTAGCATTTGCAGGAGGAGTAAGCGGAACTAATAATACAAGTTTTTACTTATATACAAATCAATACTATTGGACCATGTCTCCGCGTTACTTTTGGTACGGCACTGCTTACATGTTCGGCATGAGTACCTATGGCGGCTTAGATAACCACAATGTAAGCTTCCCTTATGGTGTGCGCCCTGTAATTAATTTAAAAGCAGATGTTAGTTTTACAGGAAATGGAACAACAAGTTCACCATATGAAGTTTCTTAAATTTTAAGATAAAAATAACTTGCCTCTATAGCTTATCTATTAAACATTTATTGTTTATTATTATATTAATATTTCATATATTTTCTAATTATATTATTTAATTTATTAATGTTTCAAATTTATATATAGAGGCAAGAATTAATTTTAGTTTACAATTACAAAGAAATATAGTATACTAAAATTAGTAGTGTGTTAGGAACTAACGTTTTACTATATATTATTAATAGTAATTGCAATACTTGGTGTTTTTTAAAAATTTAAAAAAATTTTTAAAATAAGAAAGAATTACTTCTAACTTTCACTAAAACACCTCCAATCAATTGCAAAACCCTCAAAAGGAAATTGAGAAACTGAAAAAAGTAAATTTTAAGAGACGCCAGTCCTAACACACGAATTTTATTATAAATAAAGTATATAATAAGAATAAAAAATTAAACTAATAATAGCTAATAAAGAGTATTTACTCTTTAATTTTTTTTAAAATTATGGTATTATTAATTAGCTATGAAAGAAGTGAAGTTATGCAAACATTTATTTTTGGACATCGTAATCCTGACACAGATAGCACATGTTCAGCGGTAGCCTTATCATATTTATATAATGCTGAAGGCAAAAATACAGTACCCAAAGTTATAGGGCACATTAATACTGAAACCAAATTTGTTTTAGATTATTTTAAAGTAAAAGCACCTGATTATTTAAATGATACTAAGGTTCAAATAAAATCAATTAAATATAATAAAAAAGCTATTATTGACCAAAATACATCAATCAATGATACTTTTAACTTTATGCAAAAACAAAATTTAACTGGAATACCATTAATAGATAATAATAAAAAACTTAAAGGATTTGTAACTCAAAAAGAAATAGCTAAATATTTAATAAATGGTAATAAAGATCAAGTAGATACAACATATGATAATATCGTTAATTGTTTAGAAGGCAAAAATATTTTAAAATTTAATAAAAATATAGTAGGTAAAGTTTTAGTAGCCTCATATCAAAGTAAAACATTCCATGAAGAAATAGAATTAACCAATAATGATATTTTAATAGTGGGAGATAGATATAAAATATTAGAATATGCAATTGCCTCTAAAGTAAAATTAATAATTTTAACTGGTAATCATGAATTACCAACAAAACTTTTAAAAAAAGCTGAAAAAAGTAATATTAATATTATATTAAGTCCATATAATAGTTTTGAAACTGCTCATAAAGTAATTTTAAGTAATAAAATAAGTACTATAAATATTAATAATAAACCTATAACCATAAATTATAAAGATTATCGAACTGATTTTTTAAGTTTAGCCAATAAAACTACTCATACTAATTATCCTGTTGTTAATAGTAAAAATGATTGTTTAGGTTTACTTAAAATAACAAATATTGATAATTATGAAAAACAAAAAGTAATATTAGTAGATCATAATAGTTTTTCTCAAAGTGCCATTGGTATTGAAGAAGCTGAAATTCTTGAAATTATTGACCATCATAATCTAAGTGCCATTGGAACAAATACTCCAATTAATTTTAGAAGTATGCCAGTTGGATGTACTTGTACAATTATTTATAATATGTTTATTGAAAGAAAAGTAGCTATTCCTAAAAACATTGCGGGTTTAATGTTAAGTGCTATATTATCTGATACTTTAATATTTAAATCACCAACAACAACTGAAGAAGATATTTTTGCAGCCTCTAAATTAGCTAAAATAGCTAAAGTAAATATAAATGAATATGGATATCTTATGTTTAAAGCCGCTTCAAGTATAAAAGGAATAAGTATAAATGATTTAATAAATCAAGACTTTAAAGCTTATAATGTTGGTAATAGTCAAATAGCTATATCTCAAGTTATGACTATGGACTTTAATGAAATAGAAGCTAAAATGGATGAATATATAGCTAAATTAGATGAATTAAGTAGTAATTATTTCTGTGTAGTTTTATTTATCACTGATATTTATAAAAATGGTTCATATGTCCTTTATAACACTGAAGCTAAAGAAACCATAACAGATGCTTTCAATTTAAAAGAAGCTTTTGAAGGAATTTATATACCTAACTTAGTATCTCGAAAAAAACAAATGCTTCCTGCTTTATTAGAAGTAATTGAAAAAAAAGTATAAAGAATTAATTTTATTCTAAAATATTAAAGAGGTGGAATATGTTAGCATTAATCACAGGGGCTTCAAGTGGCATGGGAAAAGACATGGCCAAAGTTTTAGCTCAAAAGGGATATGATTTAATTTTAGTAGCGAGGCGAAAAGAATTATTAACTGATTTAAAAAAAGAATTAAAAACCAAAGTAACTATAATTGATTTAGATTTAACTATTGAAGAAAATGTTTATAAATTATATGATAAAACTAAAAATAAAAATATTGATATCTTAATTAATAATGCTGGCTTTGGTCTTTTTGGTTTATTTTATAAAACTGATTTAGATACTGAATTAAAAATGATTGATTTAAATATTAAAGCTTATCATATTTTAACTAAATTATTTTTACAAGATTTTATTAAAAAAGATCAAGGTTATATTTTAAATGTTTGTTCCAGCGCCGGTTTTATGGCTGGCCCTCGTCTTAGTACTTATTATGCTACTAAAAACTATATAACTAAATTAACTATGGCTATTAATGAAGAATTAAGAATAATGAAAAGTAATGTTCATATCAGTGCTTTATGTCCAGGCCCTGTTAAAACAGAATTTACCAAAGTAGCAAAAGGAGATTTTGTAATTAAAGGAGCCGATAGTTATTATGTAGCTGAATACGCTATTGATAAATTATTTAAAAATAAAATGCTTATAGTTCCCACTTTATATATGAAAATAACTTTATTTTTAAATCGTTTTGCTCCTTATCGTTTATCTTTGTTTGTCGCATCCAAAATCCAAGAAAGAAAATCCAAATAATATTAAGTAAAAATAATGTAAACATTAACAATTTATTTACCAAAATAATAGAAAATGGTTTACAATAATAATAGGTGATAATATGTATTGTAAAAAATGTGGTTCTGCTTTACCAAGTAAAGGATATATTTGTCAAAACTGTGGAACAATGATGACCAAAGAGCAAATAAAAGAACAAAAAGAATATAATCAAAGTAATCAAGAGGAAATAGAACTATTAAGTGATAAATATCGAAATACTCCTCTAAATCGTAATTATCCTAAAATTAAAGAAAATAAATATTTAGGAGCAATTTTAATAATTTTAGTTTTAATAATTTTAATCATAATTGGCATATTAAAAGTAATGTAATAATAATTTTTGAGCATAATAAAAATGGTGATATTATGCTTTCTACTTGTATTGAAATATTTTTTGCTCGAATATTAGATGTTTCAATAAACACTTTTCGAACAATGATTATGTTAAAAAAGAAAAGTATAATAACTCCAATTTTAGCTTTTTGTGAAGTTTTTGTATGGTTTATTGCTGCCCGAAAAGCTTTAAATACTGAAATAAATAGTATACTAATACCAATATGTTATTCTTTAGGTTATGCATCAGGAACAATAATAGGCAGTTTTTTATCTCGTAAATTTATTAAAAATGTAAATAGTATTGAAGTAACTACCAAAGCCAATAATTATAAATTAATTAAATACTTACGAAAAGAAGGTTATGCTGTTTCAGTTATAGCCTTAAAAAATCCATATGAATCAAAAAAAGATTTATTAATTATTGATGTTAAAAGTAAATTAACAAATGAAGTAGTAAAATTAATTAAATCATTAGATAAAGATGCTTTTATAGTTGTAAAAGATACCAGATTAGTTTATCAAGGGTATATAAAATAAAAAAATATTCACACTAATTAATGGTGAATAATATGTATTATATTAATTTATTTTTTATTTATTCTTTATTAGGATTCTTATTTGAAAATTTTTTAAATATTATAACAAATGCCACTTTCAACAGTGGAGTTTTATATGGACCTTGGACCTTTATATATGGTATAGCAATCTTTTTAATTTTATTTTTAAATAAACTATTAAAAAAATTTAAATTAAAAAAATGGTTAGAAATAATTTTATTTTATCTCTTTATAACCATTTTAATGACTTTAATAGAATTTAGTGGTGGCATGTTAATTGAAAAATTATTTCATCGCACTTATTGGGATTATACTAATATGAAATATAACTATGGCCCTTATATTTGTCTAGAAATATCTCTTTTATGGGGTTTATTTGCCACTTTTGTTAATTATTTAATAATGCCTAAAATTTCTAAATTAGCTAAAAAAATACCTAAAATAATAACTATCATTTTTCTAATTTTATTTATAATAGACATTATTGCCACTATATTAAATTAAATATGTAATCTTCTTTCCATTTCATTACCAATAGTTTTATGATTAAAAATAAATAAAAATATTAAACCTAAAATACTAACACAAACAGAAATATAAGAAGGTAATAATATTTTAAACTTTTTAGTTAATATAAAATAAAGAGGAATAATTCCAATAAGACAATTTAAATAAGTAAGCATAATATAATCTTTTCTTATTTTATTAGTAAATATTCTAAAAATTAAAAATACAAAAGTATAACAAATACATAAGAAAGGTAAAACAAAGATCAAAGACCATTTATGAAAACCCGTATTTATATCCCATAATATTGCAAGAATAATAAGAGAAGATATTTCTGTAAATAAAAGAATCATAAAATCTTTTCTTTTTTTAATAGCTCTAATAAAAGTAAGCCAAAATGATAAAATACCTAAAGAAACAAAAATAGACCAAGAAAGTTCTTTATTAACTAAATAATTAATTAAAGAAGTAATAATAATACTCCAAAGTGAAATTAATAAAGTAATTTTAATTAATAAATTATGTCCTTTATAATTAGGTTTAACATTAGGAAAAATACTTCTATTAGTTTTATCTTCTAATTTACTATTACAAAGGGGACATATTCCACTTGAAGTATTTACAATCATATCACATTTAGAGCATCTATTCATTGATATCACATCCTTCAATATTATTAGTATACAATATAATATCTAAACCATATTCTCTTAAATAATTAAAGAAATTTTTTTCAACTTCGGGTTTTATAAAATGAGAAGTAAAACCTAAACTTATTTTATCACCATAAGATAAAACACATAATTCTAAAGCATCTGTACTATTAATAACACTAAAAGAATCAATATATTTTTCACATTCATCTGGCATGGTAATAATACCAACATTAGATAATCCCATTGTTTGTTTTTTTTGATTTAAATAAAAACTAAATCTTAAAACTAAATTTTTAATAAACAACGGAACTAATCTAATAATCGCAAAATTTTCTAAAAAAATTAATCTATTCATTTTTTTACTTAATATTTCTGGTTTTAAACTATCCTCTAATTGTTTTTTAACAGATTTAACAATTTTATCTAAACTATCATTATCTTTAAATTTATAATTAATATTAGTTACATTAAAGAAATTTCTTACTGTATTAGATTTAAAATGTTTCCTTAAATCTATAGGGACCGTTAAAGATACTTCTTGTTTTTTATCTTTAATGCTCATAATATCTCCAATACTTTTAATTAAAATTGCCCCAATAATACCAGTAATAGTTGTATTATATTTATGAGCTAATTCTTTTAATTTAGATGTACTAGTAACACCCATAATAACTTTAATTTTACCTTCTGGATAACTTGCCCCTTTAATTTGATAAGCTTTAGGTCTATTATCAATTTTAATTTTTTCATCAGGATTATAATATTTATTAAAACTATCACTTTCTTTTTCAAAATCTGAACTATTATTTAATATTTCTTTATTTTTAATTTTGTAATTAAATACAATATAATTATATATTAAAGATTTAAAAAAACTTATACATCCACCTCCATCACTAAGAGCATGATAAACTTCTAAATTAATCTTATTTTTATAATAAGTAACTTGAAATAATAAAGGGGAATTTAACTTCTCACAAGGACTTATTTTTTCTTCTAAAACAATAGGTTCAATATCACTATCTTCTAAATAATACCAAAATAAACCTCTTTTAAGCACTGATCTAAATATAGGATAATCTTCTAATGTTTCTTTTAAAGCTTTAATTAAATTTTCTTTATTAACAACTTCTTTTAATAAACAAGAAAATCGAAATATTTTAGGATCATAATAACTCGTAGTAGGAGGAAATATTTTAGCTGCATTGTCTAATTTATACCATCTATTTTTTTTCTCCATTTTAATCACTTCCAAACTTTTTAATAATATCTAATGTTTTTTTAACTTCTTTATGAAATAAAGGAATATTTATATATCCATGTATAACATTTTTCATATTATAATATTCGCATTTATTAAAAAATATTTTAAGTTTCTTATAATAAGCATAACCTTCATCTCTTAATGGATCTAAATCTGCAGTTACAATTAAAGTTTTAGGCATAAAGAATAAATTATTACAATAATAAGGAGCAACATATATATTTTTATAATCATTTATATCATTTAAATATAATTCTAAATAATCATTAATAATTTTTTTAGTTAATATATATTTATAACCATTTTCTTCAATAGATTTAAATCTTTTATTATCTTTAAAATTAGTTTGAACAATTGGATATAATAATATTTCTTTAGAGATTTTAAATTTTTTTTCTTTTTTAGCTTTAATACATACACCTGTAGCTATATTTGCACCCGCTGAATCTCCCATGATTATAGTATCAGTTAAACTTACATTAAAAATTTTAGCATTTTCATAAATAATTTCTACCCCTTTATAACAATCATTAAAACCTATCGGAAACTTATATTCTGGCGCTAATCTATATTCTATAGCAATCACAGTTCTATCTAAATAATTAGCTAATTTATTTAAAAAATAACTATAATTTTTAGTATTACCTGTACTAAAACCTCCTCCATGAATATAAATAATAATTTTTGAAGAAATTACTTTTTTAGGAACAAAAATCCGAAATAAAATGTTATCTTTAATAATTTCTTTAGATTTTTTTTTAATACTTATTTTATCTTGCATTTTCCGGTAACCTTTATAATTCTTTTTCATATCAAATTCATAACTAGATAAAGAATTAATAAATTTCCAAAACATTTTATTCATAAAAACCTCCATCTATATTATAACATAACTATTAAAAAAAGCATTATATTCTTGTTAATTATCCAAAATAATAATTGTTTTTTTATATATATATGTTTAAATTAAAAAGGATTGTCTTAACAACAATCCAAAATAATCTTAATTTTTATTAAAGCATTCATTTATATATATTGAAGGATAACCCAAATATTTAATATGAAATTTATATATACCTTTAATCATTGAAATACTTACTTTTTTATAATCTTTAACATTATTATTATCACCTTTAGTAATATAATAATTATCTTCTTTATCAATAATTCTATGAGCAATATATTTATTATCTACTTCATATATAATAATAGTATTTAAAGGTAATTTATCTAACTCTTCTTTATTTAATTTTTCATATATTAATACATCACCTCGATTATATACAGGACTCATACTATTAGATAATATAGCTAAAGCTTCAAATCTATATTTACCTAACATAAAATTAATTAAAATGATTACCAAAATTATTATTAATGCATATTTTATTAATATAATTAATTTTTTAAATTTAAATAATATATATATAATAATAGTTTTAACTAATCTAAAAGTACCTAACATAAACCAATCTAAACTAGGTAATATAGGTAAAAAAACTATTAATAAAATATTTATAAATTGAAAATAAAATGGTAAAGGATAATAATTTTTAAATACTAAATAATTATATAACAAATTATTAGCTATAATAGGAATTATAAAAGAACAAATAAATCTATATATATTAGTATTATCAAATAATATATTTAAACTTAAATAATACTTAATATTTAAAATAATAAATAATATACTTATAAATATTATAGATAATTTTTTTAAATTAATAGTAAATAATATACTTCGTATTTTCTCAAGTAATATTATTGGAAATATTAAAGTATAAATAATATTAAGTTTATATAAAAAAGGATTATTTATAAAACCAAATTTAATTATTAAATAGATATAACTTAATATACTTATAATTATTAAAATAAAAAATATATAAATAAAATTAATTTTTAAATTATTATTTTTATAAAAGTGTAATATATAAAAATAAATAATAACTGAAATAATAGGATTTATAATATTAAAATAAAAAGAATTAAATATGAATAATAAATTAATAACTAAGTATATAATTAAATATTTATTTTTGAACATAAGTTATATTTCCTGTTATTAACTGAGTTTTAACTGCAGGTTCTTCTGTTACATTTTCATCATATGTTATAGTAACCGTAAAAGATGTACTATCTTTTGCTTTAAGTTCTTGACTAGGAGAAGTAGTTTCAACTAAAATAGCCGGTGATCCATTTTCATCAATCTCAAAATCTGCACTACTTAAAACCGCATCTATTGATCCTTTATTAGTAATTGTTATTTCATATATTATTGTATCTCCTGGTTTATTTAACAAAGGATAAAATATTGCACTAGTATTCTCAAATTGTGGAGGTTCACTAGTACTAGTTCCTTTTGAACTTAATATTTTAATATTTGTTATTTCAACATCCCATGTTCCTTTTATTTCAGCCACACCATAAACTTTTAATTCTGTTGCAAAAGAAGCATATCCTACACTCATAAGAAAAATAACAATTAAAAATATAATAATAATAATTTTATTTTTCAAATTTATACTCCTTTCTAAATTTATATCCAAGGTATTATATGCCAAATATTTTAATTCTCGTATTGTAAATACCTAGCTAAAAATAAAAAAATCTGCTATAATAATTTTAGAAAGGATAAATAAAATGCGAAAAAATTTAAAAACCAAAGATGCTATATTTCCTATGCCTGTATTAATGATTGCCACTTTTAATGAAGATAACAGTGTGAATGTTATGAATGCAGCTTGGGGAATGATGTTATCAAGAGATCATATCATGCTTAATTTAACAGAAACTCATAAAACAGTTCAAAATATTAAAGAAAGAAAAGCTTTTACTGTAAGTCTTGCTGATTCAAAACATGTAGTAGAAGCAGATTACTTTGGAGTTGTATCAGGAAATAATATAAATGATAAACTAAAAAGAAGTGGTTTAACCTATACAAAATCTGAAAATATTGATGCTCCAATTATCAATGAATTCCCAATTTGTATGGAATGTGAATTTATTGAATATCAAAATGATACTTATGGGGGAGGAGTAGTAGGTAAAATTATTAATGTAAGTGCTTTAGAAGAAGTTTTAGATGGAGATTCAGTAGATATTAATAGTTTAAATGCTATTTGTTATGATCCATTTAATCATAGTTATTATGAAGTAACAAAAAAAGTAGGTAATGCTTTTAACGATGGCTTAAAATTAAAAGATAAATAAAAGGAGAAAAATTAATATGAAAAAAATTATAAGTTTATTATTATGTATTACTCTTTTAATAAGTTTAACTGCTTGTGGTAATATGTATAATGATTATTCTAATAGATTAGATAATGCTCTTAACATTATTAAAGTTCCAGTTGCCAAAGTAGATATTTCTGAAAATCAAGTAATTAATCATGATATGATAGACATGATTGATTTTGATAAATCAAAGTTAAATGATGATATTATTACAAATATAAGTCAAATATCAGGAAAAAAAGCTATAACTAATATATCTAAAGGCTCTACATTTAGCCCTAAAAGTATAGAAAATTAATATTAAATCATTCTTATAGAAAGGATGATTTTTCTATAAATAAAAATCAATTTTTAAGATAAAAAAATTTAAAATTAAAAAAATAACCTTTTAAATCCAAGCATTTAAAATTTGCTTGTTTTTTTTTATATACAAAATAAAAACTCCATTCTTCCTACATAAACCTTTTACGTACTAAACGTGAAGCTTC
>CANQMC010000036.1 GCA_947624855.1 uncultured Bacilli bacterium
ATTCAAAGATATAATCACAAATTTGTACTTCATCTCCTCTTTTGGCTCCTAGTCGCTCTAATTCTTCTTCGACACCCATTCCTTTTAATTTTCGGGCAAATCTTAAAACTGCTTCATCTTCATTAAATCTAGTCATTTTAAATAATTTTTCTAATTCTTTTCCTTCTAAAACCCATACATCGTTATCTTTAGTTATAGTAAATGGTCGTTCATTTTTAAATTTATAAACAATATGACTTTCTAATTCTTCATCATCATATAAAGGAGTATTTTCTAAAGTTTTTAATGTATTTGCTAGTTTTATAATTAAATCATTAAGTCCTTCATTGTTAAGAGCACTTATACTTATAATATCTTTATCAGGATATTTCTTTTTAAATTTATTTAAATTAGCTTGAGCATTTGGTAAATCCATTTTATTGGCAATAATTATTTCTTTTTTTTGACTTAATTTTTGGCTATATTTTGTTATTTCAGTTCGTATACTTTCATAATCTTTTATAGGATCACGATTTTCTTCGGCACCCATATCAATTACATGAGCTAATATTTTAGTTCGCATAGCATGTCTTAAAAATTTATGGCCAAGACCTATTCCTTCACTGGCACCTTCAATTAAACCTGGTAAATCGGCTATTATGAAACTTTGATTATCTTTTAATTTAACAACTCCTAAATTTGGCGATAAAGTTGTAAAATGATAATTTGCAATTTTAGGTGTAGCGGCACTTATTAAAGATAAAATAGTAGATTTACCTACACTGGGAAAACCAATTAAACCAACATCTGCGATCATTTTTAATTCTATTTTTAAAATACGCATTTCGCCGGGTTCACCTAATTCACTAAATTTAGGGGCATTATTACTTTCAGTTTTAAAAGCAACATTTCCTCGTCCTCCTCGACCACCTTCTGCGACAATGGCAGTATCATTATCATTAACTAAATCGGCTATTACTAAATTAGTATCAGCATCAACAATTGTAGTTCCTTCAGGTACTTTTATAATTATATCTTCGGCATTAGCTCCATTTCGATTTGAACCTTTACCATTTTCACCTTTTTTACCTTTTATTATTTTCATGTATCTTAAATCAATTAAAGTTTTTAAACCTTTATCAACTTTAAAGATAATGTTGGCTCCTTTACCACCACTTCCACCATCAGGTCCTCCCATAGGAACAAATTTTTCTCTTCTAAAAGATGTGCAACCATCGCCACCTTTACCAGCGATTACTTTAATAGTAAGTTCATCTACAAACATAATATCACCACTTTTTCATATAGTTTATCATATTATTTAAAAATTATCTATTCTTTTTCGGAATTCTTAACTTCTATATTGTCATATGTAGTTATTTTTTCTTTTTTTAGTTTATTTTTTTTGAAAATATATTTATATTCTGTTAAAGTTATTTTATCTTTTTCTTTGTTTTCTTGAAGACTATAAATATCATTATCTAAAATTGTGGATAATTGTTCATATTCCGTGTTATAAAATATATTATTATCTTCTATATTATCATAAATATATACTTTAGATGTATCTCGAACTAATAAACCATCTTTTAAAAGTTTTTCACCATTACTATTATATATATAATAAAATTCTTTTAAACTATCTTTGGACATATTTATATCTAAAATAAAATAATCATAATTATCTTTTTCAATTAAAATTATATTTTTTAAATCAAGTTTGATATTTAAAAACTCAGGATCATTTAAAGCTTCTTCGACATCTTTTGCCTCGATGTTATTTATAATTGTATTTTCAAATATTGATGCTCCATCAAAATATATAGTTAAGTTTATCGTGGCTGTTTCTTCAAGGTTTACTAAATATTGAATTTTTAATTTATGACGTTCATTTTTAAAATATATATTGTATATTTCTGATAAATTATTATCTGATAAATTAGAAGTAACATTTTCAATTTTAGTGTTATTTCTTTCTTTAATGGGGCTTTTAACTTCTTTATGAGTTAATGCAAAAATTGTTAATGAAATAATTCCAACCATGGCTACTATTAATATTATCAAACTAAATAATCTTTTCATAATTTACACCCTTGTTATAATTATATCAAGTTTAAAGAAAATTTAAAACAAAAAACTTATAAATTATCTAAAATATTATTAATAATTAAAATTAAAACTATCCCTTAAAGGATAGCATTATTTGAATATATTAAATAACTTAGTTTTATTAGAACCACTGCTGTTTAATCTTGAAAAGCCTAGAGCTACTAAAAAATCATCTAAGATTTGTTCATGTTCTTTTTTATCATCAATATAGGGAAT
The DNA here is from genome assembly GCA_947624855.1 of uncultured Bacilli bacterium. GTDB lineage: Bacteria > Bacillota_I > Bacilli_A > RF39 > UBA660 > Caccenecus. The sequence continues at coordinate 2,305 of CANQMC010000036.1, forward strand.
ACTAAAGAATATTTTACTATTTGATTCTTTTTCAAAATCATTTATATCTTTACTTGTTAATACACTTTTATTTAAAACTATTTTTTTATCTTTTAATTTTTCAAAAGCATCTCGATCTTTTCGAATTAATTTATTTAATTTTATTAATCCAGGTTCTATTAAATAAATTACTTCATTACATAAATTAGCTTGATCAGAATCATTTAAGTCTAATAATATAACTTCAGTATCAGGATTATTAGAAATATTATAAGATAAATCAAGTGATGAGACAGATTTTAAACTACTATCATTAAAATATTTAAAATCTTCATTATCTACTTCAATGGCCGTAACATTATAGGCTACTTCTAAATGTTTTTTTAACATATAAATAAGAGTAGTTGCTCCAGCATGAGATGTAACATTTTTAAAACCAATAATTTTTAGGCCGCCACTTCCAGTTCCTGAAAATGAATCGAAATTTACATCTGATGATACATTGGTGTTATTTAAATTATGATATTGGGCAACATCTTTATAAGAATTAGGATTATCAATTAAAAATTTAATAGCATTTATATTTCTGGTAAAATTATAAATTCCCATCGAAACTAATTGAGATAAATAAGCACCACTGTTGACCATAGCTGAATCATCTAATAATAAAATTATTTTACTGGTATCAAAATTAACTGATAGTTTTTGAATATTTTTAATATTTTGATAACCTTTAATGGCTGTTATATCAATAATCATTTTATTAAAATAAAAGTTGGTAAAGATATTTACTAACTCTTCTACTTCAAATTCACCATTAATATTTTTGATGATATCTATATCTAAAGTAGCTAACATATTTTGATATTTATTTGAAACTATTACATTCATTTTATTCCTCTTTTCTAATCGCCAATTGTGTTTTGATATAATTCATCGTCATTGGCTACAAAATTGCTGGTTGTTCCTTTTACTGCAAAACTAGATGTACTTCCAATTACAGGTAAATTAAATTTATAAAAAACTGTTATTTGATAATATCTTGTAATATTAGCACCACGATATTTTTTTACACAATAATAATATTTTGTTTTACTTTCAGCTGGTTCTAATTTTGATAAGGTTAAATCACGAGCACCATAAACTCCAGTATCACTAGAACAATTACCAGTTGCGACATATCCTGATGTTTCTAAAAAGGTATTTATTAATTTAATTGATTGTTCATTTAATCCTTCATATTTTTCGACCATACTTATAACTTCATTTTTTACTCTTATGGATTTAGAATAATTAAGAGTTAAAACAATAAATCCTACAAAGATTAACATGAATAAAATCATTAATTGTAATATCCAAGTTCCACCTATTGTTTGTCTCATTTAATCACTCCTTACACCATGTATAACCAATACCATTTGAATTTTGGGTACATTCATTAGGCTCGTATACTCTTGATGTTTCCCCATAAATTGAAAAGTTAAATACTTTATTTAAAATTGGTAAATCTAATTGATAAAATACTCTAATTTGATAATAAACAGCATTTGGTAATTCAGAGTTACTTTCTAACCGAACTGCATGAACACAAAAGGCAGCATTTCTTTTGTCTTTAGCTAAATCACCATTACGGTCATATCCTACCCATTCATAATCATCACTGTTACTGTAGTTTTCTTTGTAATCTTTTTCAAGTTTAGTACAATCTCCAGTATTACGATAACTTGCTTCTTTAAAATAATCTGTTATTTGATCTTTAAAATTATAACAATTATTATCACTACTTGATGTACTTGAAGTACATACTCCTCCTTGATTTTTAACGATATTTATTATTTCATTTTTAACATTATATGCCTTGGAATAGTTAATTGATAAACTGATATACCCAGCAAAAAGTAAGACAAATAAAATGACTATATTAAATAATGATATGCCCCCGATTGCTTCTTTCATCTTATCACCTCAATTAGCCTTTCCAAACGCACATAAATGTTTCATCCGAATTTTTTAGATGACATTCAACCATTCCATCTTCAGGAATTATACATTCTCCAGTATTTCTATCTCTTTCAGGACATGGACATATGGCTTCACTACATTTTGTATTTTTATTAAAATTTGATCTAATACTTGGCCATATAACACTAAAGAAAAAAAGAGACAACATAGCCACTATAGTAACAACAATAACAGTCATATTAAGTTCACCGGTTGCCTCTTTCATACTCTAATCCTCCTTTTTTAACTTGGTTCTTTTCCACCGCCATCTTGAACATTTTGTTTTTCAAAGTATGATTTACAACTTCCAGACCATACTTCATTTCCATCTTCATCTACGGCAGTGCAATCTGTATTATTTTCACCAGTACAATTTGCCATACTACAATATGTACTTGCTTGAATTGAGCTTCTTATACCTGGCCAAATAAATGCATAAAAGAATGCAGCAACGGCAGTTATAGCTACTACTGTAACAACTGTCATATTTAATTCACCAGTTGCTTCTTTCATTGATTTCCCTCCTTTTATTTTATATAATTTATTATAACTAATTTTTTTAAAAATATCAAGCTTTCATATACATATTTTGTCAAATATTAATAAAAGGATTGTCTAACCACCCTTTTTTATGATATATTATAAAAGAATTGAGATGGTAAAATGAAAGATAAATTAATAGAATTTTTTAAAGGAATAGGTACTATATTTTTATATTTTTTATTAGCAAGTATAGGAAATCTTTTATTAGGAAATTATTATCATGTTGATAATATCTTTATATCATCTTTAGCTCAAATTGGAACTTATTTATTAATTTTAGTTGGTTTGGGTTTAATTTATTTTAAAAAAATTAAAGAAGATTTTAAGAATTTTAAAAAAGATTATATAAAAGTTGCTGTTAGAAATTGGGCATTTGGGCTTATGATAATGGTTATTTCTAATATTATTTTAAATTTAATCGTAGGTAATATTGCTAGTAATGAAGCTTTAAATCGAGTAAGTTTACAAAAATATCCTATTAGTAGTTTATTTACAATGGTTTTAATTGGACCTTTTATTGAAGAGATAACTTTTAGACTTAGTTTTAAAAAAGCATTTGACAAATGGTATACATTTGCATTAGTTACAGGATTATTATTTGGGGGTGTTCATATTTTAAGTAGTATCCAAACTGGATCTTTTATTGAATGTTTATATATAATTCCTTATGGAGCTTTAGGATTCTTTTTTGCTAAAGCTTTATATGAAACAGATAATGTATTTACTTCTTATTTTGCCCATTTTTCTCATAACTTATTATGTATTTTAATTTTATTATTGGTATAGGTGATAGTCTGAAAATAAATTTTTTCATGACTATGTGTACCTTAAACGAAGTGAAAGGAATGTGTGGTTTTTATGAAACAAGGTATTATGGCTAAATTAGTTAAAATTTTTTTAATATTAATAATTATTATATTTGTTTTCTTTTTATATGGGCATTATATAAATCCTAGTAGTTTTAAAGTAAATGAAATGCCAATTATTGATAAAAATCTTAATAGTGATTATAATGGTTTTAAAATTGCTCATTTTTCAGATATTCATTATGGTAGAACTACATTTCAAAATGATTTAAAAAAAGTAGTTAAAGAATTAAATAATTTAAAAGCGGATATTGTAGTATTTACAGGTGATTTATTTGATAATCAAAAAATAAAGGATGATGATAAAAAATTAATGATTGATAATTTAAATAATATCGAAGCTAAATTATTTAAATTTGCTGTTATAGGAGATTATGATAAAAAATATATTGATGATTATATAAATATTTTAGAACAAAGTAATTTTATTTTATTAGATAATAAAGCTAAAATGGTTTATGATAATAGTTCTAAACCTCTTAATGTGGTAGGAATTAGTGATACTAGTATGAGTAATGATTTATTAGTTAAAGATTGTTTTAATATTGTTTTAATTCATGAACCTGATAAAATTAAAGATATTAAAAATGCCAATTTAGTTTTGGCAGGACATTCTTTAGGAGGTCAATTTAAAATTCCTTTTATTGGTGGAATTAGAAAAATTAAAGGTGCAGAAAAATATTTTGATAGTTTTTATCAAGTTAATAATACTAAACTTTATATCTCTAATGGTATTGGTACTCAAGATATGAGTTTTAGATTTTTTAATAGCCCTTCAATTAATTTATATAGATTATATAATTATTAATGAATATATTTTAAATAATTTTTTCTTTTTTCATAATAATGTAATAATATATCGTATTTTTTAGCAAAATCTTCAATAACACTTTTACGAATATCTTTTATATTTTGATCTTTTAAATCTGTTTGTTTTTTGTTTGTTACATAATCAATATTTATAAATAAATATAATATATTATAATCATTATTATTACATTTGGTTATGTCTGAAATTATTTGTTCTATTTTAACTATTTGATTTAAATTATTTTCAGTTAAATCAATTTTATTTTTTGTAAATAATTCTTGAATGCTTTGAAGATATTTAGCATTTTTACGGATACTGTTAGTAAATATTTTGTATATGTATTGTAAAGCTACTTTACTATCATCATGATTATTAATATTAAGATTTAAAAGTAAATATTCTTTTAATTCAGGTTCATTTGAATTAATAAAATCAGTTAATATTAATTCTTGATGTAATGTTTCTCTTAAAAAGAGATTTTTAAATAAACGGATTAAACGATCTAAAAGACTTATAAATTGTTCTTCGGGAGAAATAAAAACTTTTCCAATATTTTTAGAATTTTTGTGGTCAATTTCAGGAATTACAAAATCTAAACTCCCTTTATCTATTAATCGATAAATTACTAAATCATAATCCTTATCACTATTTAAAATTAAATTTTTTAATGATTGTTTTTTGGTATTTAAATTATTTTGCATACTACATTTCCTTTCTAATCGCTAACTTTACAGATTAGGTTGTGGTTATATTTTAAATAAAATCGTATCATACTATTAGAAAAAAAGGTGATACAATTGGATTTACAATACATAGTAGGTATTAACGTAAAATATTATCGCTATATGAAAGGTCTTACTCAAGAAGGTTTAGCTGAAAAAATTAATGTAAGTACAAATTATATTGGTCGCCTAGAACGAGGACAACATAATCCTTCTTTGAAAAAGATTGATAATATAGCTAGGTGTCTTGATATTGAAGCTTATCAATTATTTATGAAAGACACTGCTAAAGAGAAATTACCTAGTCGTGTAAATTTAACTAAGAGAAAATAACATTAAGTTATTTCTTTTTTATTATACCACATATTTTATATTATGTTAGATTTTTTTGATATAATTATATACTATATTTTATAATTTAGTTAGTTATATCAAGGCTAACAATCTCATTTTCTTCTGCTAAAAAGTTATCTTTAGCTTGTTCATTATTACTCAAATATTCACATTCTTCACTATTGCTATATTTTTCTAGCCATTCATTTAATTCCATTATTTCACTCCTTTTATTATAAAATTTATACTATAACAAGCACTTGTTTAAATTTTATGATTTATTTCTTAATTTGTCAAGTGTTATTGTTTTTTAGTTAGATTCTTTATTAGTTTATATATTATATTTTACGATTAATTTAGGTTTTTGTTCTATTAAAAAAGTTCTAATTTGCAAGAACTTCTTTTATTTTATTTTGAGCATTTATAATAGTATTAGAATCTGGTATCATAACATAAGATTTTAGGCTACCATAAGAATAAGTATAGTCAAAACCATTAGTACCATCTAAACTATAAGTTGTTATATCCCATTTGGGATTAGAATCAATTTGAAATTTAATAAATTCAGTAATTTCTTCTGTTTTTAAATTTGTTACAAAAGCTTTACTTAATGTTTTTAATAAACTATTATATTTAGTAATAATTGAAGGACTTATAGCTTTATCAATCATAGCTTCTATCATCGCGGCTTGATTTTCGCCCCTTACCCGATCACCAGCAGAAAAGGCTTTTCTTTCTCTTACAAATGATAGAGCTTTTTTTCCATCAACATAATTATTGCCTTTTTGATAATAATAACCATCTTTGGAAGTAAAACTATATTTTGAATAAACATTTACTCCTTCTAATTTATCAACTATATTAATTAAGGAAGTAAAGTTTACTTTTAGATAATAATTTATTTTAATATTTAAGAGTTCTTCAATTGTTTTAACACTAGTTTCAATACCATATATTCCAGCATGTGTTAATTTATCTTTGGCATTTTTGCCATATAAAGAAACATAGTAATCTCTAGGAATAGAAGTAATTAATATTTTATTAGTTTTAGGATTAACACTTATAATCATATTTACATCACTTCTAGATACAGAACTTACTGATCCATATGTATCTATTCCAGAAATATAAACATTAAAGGAATTTTTAGTAATATCAACGGAATTTGAAATATCTTTTGTTTCAATATCAATGGAGAATTCATAAATTACTTCATAGGAATTAACAAAATCTTCATCATTTTCGTTTAAAATTGTTAATAAAGAGTTTTCGATTAACATACTTGAAACAGTTTTATTTAAAAAATCATTTTTTAAATTACTTATATCTTCATATGTTTTAAATTCTACAGTTATTTTATTAGTTATTTTATTTTTAGCATCTTTACCTCCTTCGGTATTTAAAGGTAAAGAACCGATGGTTGTGTTTTGTAAATCTTCAATGCTCTTGGATTTACTATCTTTTAAAACTAAAAGACTATAATTTTCGGTTTTATAATTTTGGTATCCAAGTTTTTTTAAAAAACCTAAAGTGTTTAATTCATATACAATCATTAATATAACGAGTGCGATATAAATAAGAGACATAATTGTGCCAAAAATACGCCTTTTAACTCCCCTTTTTGTTAATATTAACATAGTAAATATTAAATCAAAAGAAATTAATAAACCACATAGTAATAAATAATATTCTATTGGTAAAACATCTATAAATTTAAATAAACATAAGGTTATAATAGTTATTAAAGCCATAGCAAAGGCTAGATATTTAAAAAATGGTATTATTTTATCATGCTTTTTTTTCATTTACTTCACCTCTAGTATATTTATTATAACACGATATAACTAAAAAATTAAATAAAATTTAAAATAAAGTGTATAGTGTATACATATAAAAGTAAATAGGAAGTTGATATTAAAAATGCTCCAATAGTATCACTTAAATAATGAACTCCTAAGTATATACGACTAAATGCTATTACAATAATTAAAAGTATTAAAAAAATAATTAAAAATATTTTTATTGGTATTAATAAAGAACTTAATATTATTAAATAAATTAAAAAACCATAAAAACAGGTAGCACTCATAGTATGACCAGAAGGATAACTATAGCCTTTTTCTTTAACTAATCTTCTTATATTAGGTCTTTTTCTTTTAAAAATATGTTTAAAAGTTGTAATTAAAAGTGAATTTATTATTAATAAGATTATAATTAAATAAATTATTTTTTTAGAGGGAAATAATAATAAAATAAAGCATAATAAAACAAAATATTTAGTACTAGCTAAATTAGTTATTATTTTTAATATTTTAATAAATGGTTCTTTAATAGTTAATTTTTGATAAAAATTATTATCAATATCTATTAATTTATCTTTATTCATAAGATATGACCAAATAAAAAATAATAATATAAAAATAATTAATATTAATATCATATACATCACATTATATATTATATCTTAAAATAATAAAAAATTGTAGGTAATTAAATAAATTGTTTAAAATATTTAAATAAAGGGTATATTAAATAAGAGTGATTGAAATGAAAAATAAAATATTTGCAGATGGTTTTTGTTTTAAAAAGATATTTATATTTTTTGTATTGGGATGTCTTTTGGGAACTTTTTATGAAGAAATATTAGATTTTATTAAATCTGGTGTTTGGGAATCAAGAAAAGGTTTACTTTGGGGACCATTTAATCCTATATATGGTTTTGGTGTTTTAGTGTTGGTTCTTTTTTTAGGAAAACATTATAAAGATAGAGGTATTTTTAAAACTTTTATTTATGCAACTTTAATTGGAGGTATAACAGAATATTTAACTAGTTTAATTGCCGATCGTATTTTTGGTATAGAATTTTGGGATTATTCTAATCGCTTTTTAAATATAGGTGGAAGAACTACTATTCCTTATATGCTCGGTTGGGGTTTGGCTGGTTTAATTTTAATTAAAGTTATTTATCCTTTTCTTTCTAAATTAATTCATAAAATCCCAATTAAAATTGGTAATATTATTTATTATATATTATTTATTTTTATGGTGGGTAATATGGTTATTACCTATACGGCTTTAGGAAGAATGGAAATGCGCGATAAAGGAATTAAACCTTATACTTTTATAGGTGAGATATGTGATAAAGTTTTTCCTAATGATTATTTATATAAAAAATTACCTTTAATGAAACCTGATGATTAACTATAATTTTAAAGCTCTAATATAATCCTATTAATTTTTTTATAGTTTTTTGAATTGGGAGTTGTGGAAGAGAAATATCTTTGTGTTATCATAATGCTCCTTATTATTGTGATTTTAATCATACTAATAAAAATAGTACCAACTGTATAGGTCGGTACTGGTCTAAAATTTTTGGAATAGTACCTAACTCATCAAAATTAGGTATTCCTTTTTTATTTTATGCAAGTTTCCTGCTATTATTCTTTAAGTAATCACCTTACTATTTAGATAATAAAAACATTATTTTTTATTTTAAGCAAGTTCCCTTGGCGTATTCATCATAACATAAAAGCGCACTTTTATCAAGTACGTTTTATAAATTGACATAATTTAGTGCAAAAAACGTTGAACAAAGAACATTTGTTTGATATAATTTTATTAGGAAAATTTAATAGTTGGGTGCTGCCTCTATCTTTGTAGACTGGAGGTGATGCTTGATGAATAAGAAAGATTTTTTGCTCTCTTTTATCCAATGACACAGATTTGTTTCCGTTACTTTTTATGTTAGGGGATTGAATTTCACCTTTAAATT
>CANQMC010000037.1 GCA_947624855.1 uncultured Bacilli bacterium
TGTATAAAGAAATAGCACTCAATCTAGCATAGATTAAGTGCTTAACCAAAGTTAGGTAAGTACTCAACTCGCGAAGTTAAGTCTTCCTTTTTTTATTTTGAATACATAATAACATAAAAACGCACTTTTTATCAAGTACGTTTTCTATTTTACTCGAATTTCTGAGTTTAATATCAATTTGGTGGAGTAGAGGAGAGTCGAACTCCTGTCCAATATACCCTATGATATAACGTCTACAAGTTTAGCTTGATTTAGATTTAATTATTTTACTGGCTCAAGACCAACCTATAAAATAACGAGATTAGTTAAAATTCATTCTTTTATCCTAATCGAATAAAAGAATATATCTTATATTTATGAACCTCTAATTAACCTATAAGCAAATTAAATAGAAGCTTGCTACTCCTAATTATGTCTAGGCAAATGCATAAGCATTTGGAGCAAAAGAACTTTCATTCTTGTCATTTAATTTTAAAGTTAGACTTAAGGTGTCACTCCCACTTGCAGTCATATCTAGTAATACATGTCGAAACCATAGGCTACCCCATGTAAATAGTATTATATCATAAATATATTAAAAAGAAAAGGGATAAAAAAAGAAGTATTACTACTTCATAAAGGCAATTGCTAAGATCATACCAATATTAATAATACCATAAAGTAGAATAGCAATATTAATAAAACCGGCTTTAGTTGGTGTTTCTTCTTCTTTAAATGGTACTGGTAAATTAGGAGAAGTTAATTCTAATACTCTGGCTTTAGCTTTTTTTTCAGGATGAAGAGCTAAATAATTATTTTTACCTTCTTCAATACTTTCATTAATAAGACTTCCACTAAAACGTCCTTCATCAAAAGGAACAATAACATTACTTGAAAAATAACCTAAACTGTAATTGGCAGCTTCGCATAGAAAATCAGTATTATTTGAAGCTTCATAATATATTTCTGTGCGTTTTTTAATGGTTTTTAAATCAAAATTATTTTCGTTAGTTCCTGGTTCAAAGAAGTGATCAAAGGCATGTTTATTTATAAAATCAGCGGTGTCAATTAATGCTATACAATTTTTATTGAGTCTAATCATATCCATAAATTCTAAAGGATTTAAATTCCAATTATTACCTGGTAAAGTTCTTAAATCAAAAGTTAAGACTTCACTAGCTAAAACTTCACCATTCTCACTGTAAGTTAAAATATTTTCATTGCATTTTAAACCATTTAAATTTGGATAAAACTCTAAATTTTGTCGAAAGATAAAATCATTGATGTTTATTATTTTACTTTTAGATAAATCATTTTCACCCATAATATCACTAGCCTCTCTCTAATTATATTAATTGTATCAAAAAAAAAGATAAAAAACAACACTAAACAATTAGAAATTTTTATTGTCTGATAATTTTTAGTTTAATAAAATGTTTCTTTAATAATTTTTAATAAATTTTATATAGAAAATATAATAAATATGTAGTAAAATTTTGATTATGAGATTATATTGTTATTAAATTAGGAGTGCAATATGAAAAAATTAAATAGAAATTATGATTATTATGATGTAAGTAAAATAAATAATTTTTATGAATTGTTAAAGCTACATTTAGAAAATAACTCAGATGATTATGCTTTTTCATATAAAGTTAATGATAAAATTGTTAATAAAACATATAAAAATGTTTATGATGATGTTATTAATTTAAGTGGATATTTTTATAAAAATTATAAGAATAAACATATAGCTTTAATAGGAGAAAATAGTTATAATTATATAATTGCTTTTATGGCTATAGTCTTAAGTGGTAATGTTTGTGTGTTACTTGATAAAGATTTAAATCAAGATATTATAGAGAAGAATTTAAAGATAAGTGATACAAAAATAGTTTATTATTCTAAAAATTATTGTACATTTATTAAAGATATTAATTGTGAGAGTTATTATTTAGAAGATATCGAAAAATATGTTAATGTTGGTAAAAAATATAAAAATAATTATCAAGTTATAGATGATAAAGGAGCAGTTATATTTTTTACTTCAGGTACAACTGGAGCTAATAAAGCTGTTGTTTTATCCCAAAAAAGTATTGTGTTAGATATTTATGGAGCTGCTTCTTTATATAAACCTAGTGGTTCAGTTGTTAGTTTCTTGCCATTTCACCATTCTTTTGGCTTAATAACAGGTGTTTTAAAACCATTTTATTATGGAGTTAATGTTTATTTAAATAATAGTTTTAAATATCTTTTAAAAGATTTAAAAGAAAATAGTCCTGATACAATATTTGTGGTTCCTGCTTTTATAGAAACTTTTTATAAACAAATATGGAAAAGTGTAAGAGTTAAAAAGAAAGATAAATTATTAAAAAGATCAATAAAAATGAGTAATTTTTTATTAAAAATAAATATTGATTTAAGAAGAAAATTATTTAAAGAAATTTTAGATGAATTTGGAGGAAAGCTTAATTATATAATTTGTGGAGGGGCTTATTTAGATAAAAAATATGTTAAATGGTTTAGAAGTATAGGAATTAAAATATTAAATGGATATGGAATTACAGAATGTTCACCAGTTGTATCAGTAAATCGAAATTTATATGGTAGAGATGGCAGTGTTGGACAAATATGTAGAGGAGTTAGTGTTAAAATAATTGATGATGAGATATGTGTTAAAGGTCCTATTGTTATGAAAGAATATTATAAAGATAAAAAAGCTACTAAAGAAGTTTTAATTCAAGGTTACTTTCATACTGGAGATTTAGGATACATAGATGAAGATGGATTTTTATTTATAACCGGAAGAAAGAAAAATATAATTGTATTAAGTAATGGAGAAAATATTAGTCCTGAAATTATTGAAAGTGAATTATTAAAAGATGAAGCTGTTTTGGAAGTAGTAGTATATGCTCAAAATAATAGAATTATTGCTTCTATATATCCTAATGAAGAATATTTAGGAAATCAAGAATATTTTGATAAATTAATATATAATTATAATAAAGGTAAACCGAAAAATCATCAAATAGCTTTTGCTATACTTCGGAATAAAGAGTTTATAAAGAATAATAATGGTAAAATTTTAAGAGATAAAGTTTTAAAGGAGGATAATTTATGAAAGATGAAGTTATTAGTTTAATTGCAGAAGTATTAGAAATAGATAAAGAAAAAATAAATGAAAATACTAATTTATTAAAAGATTTAGAAGTAGAATCTTTAGATTTAGTTGATTTAATCGTGGCTTTTGAAAATAAATATAATTTTGATATTCCAGATCAAGATATTAAAGATCTTATAACAGTTGGAGATATTATTAATTATATCCAAGAACATTATGTATAAGTTATATATTGAAAAAAATATTTCTTCAAAAGAATTACTTAAAAAGGTTTTTAAAGATTATAATGTTTTAGATAATTTAAAATATAATGATTATGGTAAACCTTATTTAAAAAATAAAGAGTTATATTTTAATATTAGCCATTCTTATGAATATACAGTATTAGTTATATCAAATAAAGAAATTGGGGTTGATATTGAAAAAATAACAATGCGCAAAAATGTTATGGAAAAAATTTGTAATGAAGAAGAAAAGGCCTTAATAAAAACGGCGGAAGATTTTACAAAAATATGGGTAAAAAAAGAGTGTTACACAAAATACTTAGGAATAGGCCTATCATATGGCTTAGAAAATGTTGATACTATAAAAATGCCAAACTTTATTATAAAAAGAAGAGATGATTATTTTATTGCTATCTATGGTGATGATTTAAAAAATAGTTAAGGAGGTTATAATGAATATATTATATTGTGGCGATGCTAATATTATTGATGGTTTAATTATATCTATACTATCAATTTTAAAACATACTCAAGAAGAACTACATATATATGTATTTACAATGCAATATAAAGATACTCATAAAACTTATAAACCTCTTTCAAAATCGCAAATTAAAGTTTTAGATGAAATTGTTAAAAAAAAGAATAAAAATAACTTTGTTAAATTAATTTCTATTACTAATATTGTTAATAAATATTTACCGGAAGCTAATATTGATACTTTTTTTACCCCTTATTGTATGTTAAGACTTTATGCTGATTTAGTGCCATCTATGCCGGATAAAATTCTTTATTTAGATAATGATGTTGTTTGTTTACAAAATCCACAAGAATTTTATAATACTGATATTACAAATTATGAAATAGCGGGCGCTTTAGATTATTATGGTAGTCATGTTTATAAGAAAAATCCTTTAAAAAGAGATTATATTAATTCCGGAGTATTACTTTTAAATCTTAAGCTCATTAAGAAAACAAAATTATTTGCTAAATGTCGCGAGCTTTGTCAAAAAAGAAAAATGCTTTTACCGGACCAATCAGCCCTTAACTGGTATGCTAAAAATAAATTAATTGTTGACCGCTGTTATAATGAACAAAAAGATTTAACGAAGAAAACCGTTTTTAGACATTTTAGTACAACATTTAAGTTTTGGCCTAAGATAACGACTCAAACAATTAAGCCTTGGCATATAGAAAATGTCCATAATATCTTAAAAATTAATTCATTTGATGATATACTAGAAGAATATAAAAAAGTTTTAGAGAGGATGAACTAAATGAAAACTACGATACCAATATTTTTTACTATTGATGATGATTATGCTCCTTATTTATCGGTAGCTATTGCCTCATTAGTAGAAAATGCTTCCCAAGATTATAACTATAACCTGCATGTTATTTATGAGTCTATTACAAAAGACACAATAAAAAAATTAAAAACTTTAGAAAGGGAAAATATTCATATTATTTTTACAGCGATGGAGAAAAGTTTAGAAAATATTACTAATCGTAAAGAAAACTTACTTAGAGCGGATTTTTTTACATTAACTATTTTTTATCGTCTATTTATTCCTTTTATGTTTCCCCAATATGATAAAGCCATATATTTAGACAGTGATACTTGTATCCTTGGAGATATTTCCGAATTATATAACTATGATTTAAAAGATAATTTATATGGTGGTTGTAATGATATATCATGCCAAGATAACGAATTATATTGTGAATATTTTAAAGAAAATGCTGGAGTAAGTATTAAAGAATATATTAATTCCGGAGTTTTACTTATGAATATGAAAAAATTAAGGGAAACTAATTTTGAGCGCCATTTCTTATATCTTTTAGATAAATATCATTTTGATTCAGTATGTCCTGACCAAGATTATATAAATGCGATGGCTTATGGTAAAATATTATTATTACCAAATGAATGGGATGCAATGCCTACTAATGGTAGTTTAGTCTTTGATAATCCGAAAATTGTCCATTATAATTTATTTTCCAAACCTTGGCATTATGATAATGTAGATTACGAAAAATATTTTTGGCACTATGCTGATGAATCATTATTTAAAGATAAAATCTATGAAGAAAAAGCTAAATTTACCAAAGAAAAACAAGCGGAAGATATAAAGGCTTTAGATGTTTTAGTTGATAGAGTTCAAAATATAATGCATAATGAAATAACTTTTAAAAAAGTTTTTGAAAGTAATAAAGAAAGTAGAATTTAATATATGATAATTGGTGGTAGTAAAAAAGCCGTTATTAAAAATATTCAAAAAAATATTCAAGATAATGAATTAAATAAAAAAGTGGAAATTAATGACCCTCAATTAAGTGTGGAAGAAATTAATACTTATATTAAGAATTTTTATGAAAATAGAAAACATAAAGGCACATTTTTTTGGAAAAATAAATTAGGATATCTATGTGTTAATTTAGTAGGTTTAAAATTAAATAGAAAAATTAAAATTGAAGGGTTAGAAAAGTTAAAAGATATTAATGATGGTGCAATAATTACTAGTAATCATTTTAATCCTTTAGATAATATGTGCATACGTAAATTAATTAAAAAACGGTATAAAAAAAATATGTATATTGTCATACAAGAAACTAATTTAGCAATGTCTGGTTTAATTGGTTATTTAATGAATAATTTAAATAATCTTCCCATAACTAAAAGCCCTAATTATATAATTAAAACCTTTCGTGAAGAATTACAAAAAATTTTAGATAAAAAGAATTATGTTTTAATTTATCCTGAAGAAGAAATGTGGTTTAATTATCGTAAACCGCGCCCATGTAAAAGAGGAGCTTATCAGTTTGCTTCCGAGTGTCAAGTTCCTATTATTTCCTGTTTTGTAGAAATACGTGATTTAGATAAAGAAGACAATGAAGAATTTAATGAGGTGGAATATATAGTCCATGTTTTAGACCCTATTTATCCTAATCCTCAAAAATCAATTCGGGAAAATAGTCAATTAATGGCGCAAAAAGATTATGAGCAAAAAAAGGCAGCCTATGAAAAAGCTTATCATAAAAAACTTGATTATACTTTTTCAAATGAAGATATTGCTGGTTTAAAGAAAGATTAATTAGTCTTTCTTTTTATATGTAATATATTCACAATTGCTAAGTTTACTTCTTTTTAACATAGTGTTATATACAAGGTCATGCATTAAATTAATATTTTCTTTTTTGGTTAAATTAGGATTCTTTTTAAAAGGACCATCTATATAAATAGTAATATTAGGTTTTTTAAATATTTTACTTTTAGAATAAGTTGTAGTGGCAACAAAGACTAAAGCATTATCTAAAATAGGAAAATGAAAGGAACTTTTAGGGAACTTTCTTATTTTAGTATACCATGGCCATAAGTGAGCTTCAGGATAGATTACTATTGGATTACCTTTTTTTATATAATAGTTTATCGCTGTTTTTAATTTAGGTAAATCATGGATTTTACTAGGAATAGGAAGAGCCCCTGCCAGAGGTAGAATTTTACCAAGAATAGGAATTCCTAAATTTGCGGGACTACAAAGAATATAAGGTTTTTTAGGAAAATTAATAATGAAAGGATTTAAAACATCACCTAAAATTTGAGTGTGATTAGAATAAATATAATATCCTTTTTGTTTTTTTAATAAATGTTTGTTTTTAATTTTAACTCTTAATATTAATTTAGAATATATTAAAGCAAATATTAATACAGGTATATATATTAAATAAGAAAGTATTTTAGAAAAGGCATTAGGTAACCATTGATAATTATTTTTTAATTCATAATTTTGATTTTTAGTTTCAATTAAATTATCTTCAAGATTTTGATAATATTGTATTTTAGGCATTTTTCCTCCTTGTTATGTTTTTTATATTATAAGTCGTTAAAAAATAAAAAACAACCCTAAACAAATAATATTTTTTGGTGTATAATATTTTTTGGGGATTTATATGAAATTAGATAAAAATTTAGTTATAGAATTAAGTAAAAAGAAAAAGGAACCTAAATGGATGTTAGAATTTAGGCTTTTAGCATTTGATAAATTTTTAGAACTTGATAATCCAAATTTTGGTCCTAAGTTGGATATTGATTTTGATAAAATTACTTATTATAAAGATAAAGTAAATGATATGACTGATAATTGGGATAATGTTAATAAAACCGCACGTGATACTTTTTGTGATTTAGGAGTTATTAAAGCCGAACAAGATTATTTATATGGAGTTACTAATCAATATGAAAGTGAAGTTATTTATCATAATATTAAAGATAAAAATAGTGAAGTTATTTTTACAAGTACGGATGATGCTTTACAAAAATATCCAGAGTTATTTAAAAAATATTTTAATAATTTAGTTAATTATGCTGAAAATAAATATACAGCTTTAAATAGTGCTTTTTGGAGTGGTGGTTCTTTTATTTATATTCCAAAAAATGTTAAACTTGATAGACCTTTACAAAGTTATTTTCGAATTGATACAGAAAGTTTAGGTCAATTTGAAAGAACTATTATTATTGTTGATGATGGAGCTGAATTAGAATATATTGAGGGTTGTACAGCTAGAAGTTATTCTACAACTAGTTTACATGCTGGAGTCGTAGAGATTTATGTTGGTAAAAATGCCAAATGTAAATATTCTACAATACAAAATTGGAGTAAAGATGTTTATAATTTAGTTACTAAAAGAGCAATTGTAGAAGATAATGGATTAATGCAGTGGATTGATGGAAATATTGGTTCTCATATTACAATGAAATATCCATCTTGTATTTTAAAAGGTGATAATGCAGTTGGTAATTCAATTAGTATTGCTTATGCTAGTGATTCTCAAATAATTGATGCAGGAGCTAAAATGATTCATATTGGTAAAAATACTAAAAGTAATATTGTTAGTAAATCTATATCTTTAAATGGTGGAGTTAGTAATTATCGTGGTACTACTAAAATAATGAAAAGTGCAATAAATTCTAAAGCTAAAGTTAAATGTGATACAATTATTTTAGATAATAAATCTAAAAGTAATACAATACCTAATAATATAGTTTTTAATAATACTTCTCAAATTGAACATGAGGCTACTATTTCTAAAGTAAGTACAGAACAATTATTTTATTTAATGAGTAGAGGACTTAGTGAAGAAGCAGCTCAAGAACTTTTAATCATGGGATTTATTGATGAATTTAAACATGAATTACCACTTGAATATGCAGTAGAACTTAATAGATTATTAAAAAATTGTTAAATTACAGATTTTGATATATCTGCTAGAGAATTTAACTAAATTGGTTAAGCAGATTTAATACTTTCTGCTAAGCAGATTTTACTAAATCTGTATTTTGACTAAATTTAAAATTAGTGTTAATATCTCTTTTGGAAAGGAGGTATTACACATGAATAGTGTAGCGTTAGTTGGAAGACTTACTGGTGATCCTGAAATTAAAGAAGTTTTGGATGGTACTTATAGAACAATTATTAATTTAGCTATTTCCCGTGATTATAAAAATCCAGATGGCAATTATGATACTGATTTTATTAGATGTATTTTATGGAATGGAATAGCAAGTGCTACTAAAGATTATTGTCATAAAGGTGATATTGTAGGGGTTAGAGGTAAATTACAGTCTCATACTTATGAAAATGATAATAAAGAAAAAAGATTTGTTGTAGAAGTTTTAGTCGATAAAATTACTTTTCTTTCTTCACCCACAGTAAATAAAGCTTAATAAATATTATCAATAATGTTGATAAAGTGTCAAATTTTATTGGTAATTTTTACCATAGGTGGAAAAATAACAATTATCTTGCAACTAAAGTTATAATTCTTTTATGAGGCGAGGGTGATGGTTATGTTAAACGGAAATAGGCTGCGAGAAGTAAGAAAGGCCAGAGGTTTAACTCAAACTGAATTAGGAGAATTGATTGGTGTTGGAAAATCTGCAATATGTTGTTATGAAAAAGAACTACGAAATCCAACTCTAGAAGCAATAATTGATATGATTCATATTTTTGGAGTAAGTGCCGATTATTTATTAGGTACAGATTGTATTATTGAATTAAAAGAAAAAATAAAAGATGAAAATTATGCAACAATGACCAAAGAAGAAGTTATTTTTATTGAGGAACTTAAGAAAAATAGACTTGTTTATGATATATTGCTTCAAGATCCTAAAAGAGGTGCAGATTTAATAAAAAAAGAAATTGGCTAATATTTTGTTTTAGCTTTTTTTCTTTATCATATAATTTTTTTAGGTGATACTTTTGAAAAAATATTATCAATTTATAGGACTTGCTATTATTATGGTTTTTAGTTTTTATTATACAGAACAAATATCTTTAATTGTTTTAAATAAAAATCCTTTAATGATTACTATTAATGAAGAAGCAAATAATTATAATATTACAAGTGTTAATGCTTTAATTGAAGGCGATTATATTATGCCAGGCATAAATGGATTAGAAGTAAATGCTAGAGAATCTTTTTATAAAATGCAAGAAATAGATGTATTTAATAAATATTTTTTGGTATTTAATCAAGTTAAACCAAATATTTCTTTAGAAGATAATAAAAATAAGATAATTAAAATGGGTAATAAAAATTTAAATAAAGTTAGTTTTATTTTAGAAAAAGAAAATGATTTAAGTAATTATTTAAAAAATAATAATATTAAAGCATCTTTATTAGTTGATATTGATAGTTATAAAAAAGATAGTTATTTTGAAGTTATTAATAATGAAGTTAATGGTTTTAAAGCTTTAGAAAATAATTTAAATTTAAATAAAAATAATAAACATATTTGTGTCTTAAATAATGGTAATAAAGATATTTGTCTTAAAAATAAAAATTATTTAATTGAACCTACAATTATATTAAATGCTAATAATTTTATTGATATAAAAAATAAAATAGATAAAGGTAGTATTATTTTAATTAAAGAAAATGTTTCTTTAACTTATTTAAAAATGCTTATTAAAGAAATAAATTATAAAGGATTAGATATTGTTTATTTAAGTGAAATAATAAGTGAAAAAAATGATAGCTATTAATTTAATTATATGCTAAAATATAAGTATGAAAAAGTTATTAATAAAATTAATTAGATTATATCAAAGAGTTCCTTTACATACACATAATGTTTGTAGATTTTATCCAACTTGTAGTCAATATGCTATAGAGGCTTTGGAAGTTCATGGTTTATTTAAAGGAATATTTTTAAGTATTAAAAGAATATTTAGATGTAATCCTTTTAATAAAAGTAGTGGCATAGATTTAGTTCCTTTAAAAAAGCAAAAATAAAGAAGAATTTTAAGTTAATTTTCTTCTTTTTTTAAAGTAATTTTTTTATCAATACGACCTAACAGATAATCAGCAGAAATATTATATTTTGTACATATTGTATATAAAGTAGAAGTAGCAATTAAAAAATTACCATTTTCATATTCGGATACTAAAGATCTGGCAACACTTATTTTTTTGGCAAATTTGTCTTGAGTGTAGTTTAATTCTTTGCGAAGTTCATTTAATCTTTGACCACTTACTTTTATGTTTATATTTTTAGAACTATTATTATAATTTTTAATATTTGTAAAACTAAATATGTAATCAATAGATACATTAAAATAATTACATAAGGTATTTAAATGCTTAATTGGTATTGTTTGTTTTTCTTTTTCATATCTGCTATAAAGACTATCACTAACATTTATTAATTTACTTACTTCTACTAATGTTAAGCCAATGCGTTCTCTTAATTGTTTTAATATTAATCCATAATGCATATTGAATCACCTAGTTACATTTTCTCATTAAATATTAAATAAAAAACATTTTCCGAATAAATATTGACATTTTTTGAATTGTATTTTATAAT